>NZ_VUMX01000021.1:0-37728 GCF_009695985.1 Lactobacillus porci | reverse complement strand
CGATTTCAGTCCTTTGGCTATTTATATTATATCGCATACCGAACTAATGTTCACGCGTTAAAACAAAAAAGGGGGCGATTCAACTCGGCATTGAAATGCCAAGTTTTCTCGCCCTCAACGTAATAAACAATGTCCGTAAGCATTAATTTTGGAGGTACAAATTAATAATGGATAACACCCATCTAAGCTAAATTAGATGAGTGTTTTTTTGGCTTATTTTCAAAAATCGCCGCAGTTGAGGCCAACCGCGAACTTAATTATCTTCAGTTTGCAACCGGTAACATGTTTGCATAATTAAGAGTTGCCAGATCTGGTCCAGCCCCGCATTTTTTAAGAAAAAGCGTCCTTGAAGCGCTTTCGGCTAAAAAATCGAAAGCTGCCAGCGGGCTTTGCCTAACTTTTATCAGCAATTTCTCAGAAATAGCCCACATCGGCAAATTGGTCTAGAGTTTTCATAACAACAAAAGCGTGTTATAAAAGTAAACATAAATCAAACAAACAAATTGGTATGTGAGGAGAGATTTTATGAACACCGCCAACACAGTCTTTTTGATCGTTTCCGCGATCCTTGTCTTCTTTATGACTCCCGGCCTGGCCTTCTTCTACGGCGGGCTGGTTTCCAAGAAAAACGTCGTCAACACGATGCTGTCCGTCTTCGTAATCTGCGGCTTAGCCATCGTCTTATTCGTGGCCTTTGGCTACGAAATGTGCTTTAACGGCGATATCGGCGGGGTTGTTGGCCATGTCCGCCACTTCTTCCTGTCAGGCGTCGACCTGAACAAGATCGTCTTGAAAGACTTGGGCATCAACAGCGCCACCTACCTGGTCTTTGAAATGATGTTTGCCATCATCACCCCAGCCCTCTTCGTTGGGGCTACGGTCGGCAGAATGCATTTCAAGTTCCTGCTCTGGTTTGTCGTCATCTGGTCTATCTTGATCTACTACCCCCTGGTACACATGGTTTGGGCGGCCGGCGGCTTAATGGCCAAGTGGGGCATCCTGGACTTCGCCGGCGGGACCGTCGTGCACATCAACGCCGGGATTACCGCCCTGGTCTTGTCCATCTTCCTTGGGCCACGCTTCAACCGTAACGTTAAGCCTTACAGCATTCCTTGGGTTCTGCTGGGCACTGCCATTCTCTGGCTGGGCTGGTACGGCTTCAACGCCGGCTCTGCCTTCGGCATGACTGACGTTGCCGTCAACGCTTTTTTGACCACCACTGTTTCAACCGCAGTTTCCATGGTCACCTGGATGCTCCTGGAAACTGCCGTCAAGTCCAAGCCAAGCTTGGATGGGGTCTGCACCGGTGCCCTCTGCGGCCTGGTCGGCATCACTCCGGGCACGGGCTACGTTACCAGCGTCGGCGCCTTCTTTACCGCCATTCTCTGCACCCTGGCCAGCTTCCTGTTCATCAACTACGTCAAGCCGCGCCTGGCTTACGATGATCCACTGGACGCCTTTGGCTGCCACGGGGTTTCCGGGATCGTCGGCTCCTTAACGGTCGGCCTCTTTGCCACTAAGAGCGTCAACCATTCCGTCGCCTTAAACGGCCTGTTCTACGGCGGAGGGATCAAGCTCTTCGGCATCCAGCTGGCCGGCACCCTCTTTACGATCGTCTTCACGGCCGTCATGGCCAGCCTGATTATCGTCGTGCTCAAGCGCTTCGTAACCATGCGGGTCAGCGCCAGAGACGAAGAAGTCGGCCTGGACCTCAGCGAGCATGGTGAACTCGCTGATGCCTACTTGAGCGACAGCACTCCGCTTTCCGCCAAGTAATTTTTCACCGCTTTTCTGATTAATATCATCTCTAAATCACACCTTAATCCTTTAATATCCCTATATCTCTTTACCAAAAAGACCTGTGCTCGCGCACAGGTCTTCTTTTGCTCTTGCTGCCTAATCTTCTTAGCCGGAGCCTTGAGCTCCAGAACCATAATCGTGATAATGATGACCAAAACGCCCTCGCTTACAGGCAGCCATTCACGACCCGTTCCGGCCGCTTGCCCTCAGCCACGCGCTGGACGTTCTCCCACATCATCCGGTAGCCGCGCTTGAACGACCCGGTCGTGATTCCGCCAACGTGCGGCGAGTAGAGAACTCTGACCCCAGCCGCCGGCACCAGGTCAACCAGTGGGTTGTCGGCCGTCGTTGGCTCTGGGGCAACCGTGTCCAGGCCCGCGCCGGCAATCTGGCCGCTTTCAAGGGCCGCCCGCAAGGCCGCGTTGTCAACCAAGTCCCCCCTGGCCGTGTTGATCAGGTAGCTTCCCGGCTTCATCTTGGCCAAAAAGTCCCCGTTGACCATGCCCGTGGTTTCCGGAGTTACGGCCACATGGAGGCTGATGATGTCGCATTCTGCCAATAACTCATCCAGTGGCAAAAACTTGACGTGGTGGCTGCTTTCAACTTCCGGCGTCCTTCTCCGGTGGTTCCAGTAAAAGACCTGGCTGCCAAAGGCATGCAGGCGGTCGGCGGTCGCCACCGCGATATCGCCAAAGCCCACCAGGCCCACCTTGCAGTCGGCCAGGTCAGTGATTCCGCTGACCATCATCGCCTGCTTGACGGCCAGCTGGCGGCCGGCCTTTTCAGCCTCATTGCCGCCCACGACGTCGCGCAGCAGTCCCAGCATCAACAGAATTGCCTGCTCCGCCACGGCCCCGGCATTCATGCCCTTGCAGTTGCAGACTGGCACGCCGCAATTTTTTGCGGTCTCCGTATCGATTCCATTATAGGCCACCCCTTCAGAGTGGATCAGCTTCAAGCCGGGCAGCCGCTTGATCAGCTCTCCCGGCACCTTGGCGATGGCATCGGCCAAAAGGACGTCCGCGTCCCCGGCCTTTTCGACGATCTCTTCAACCGGCGCGTCCAAGTCAAAGAAGACCTTGTCCGTCTCCTTGACGATTGACCAGTCTGGCGCGTACTTGGCGCTCCGCTTTGGATCTCCAATAATTGCAGCTTTCATTTCTTTGCCCGCCTTTCTTGCTTATTTATTAATCATATCGCTATTTTAGCATTGATCAGGCAGCAAATGAAAAAATAATTAAGATAAGGCAAAGAGCAATGCTTAATTGAACGAGTACAAGCGCTGCAGCACCAGGTAGGTCCAGGAGACCACGTGGCGGGTTGGCCGGTTGTCTCTAGAGACGAAGAGGCCAACCAGGCGGTGACGGAGCTTCTTGTAGGTGGCCAGGTCATAAGTCTTCAAGAAGCGCCAAAGATCATCCTTCTTGGCCAGATATTCCGGCTTCTTCCCCCGGATCAAGATGACGCTGGTGACGCCCGTGACGGCTTCCAGGAAGTAGTTCATGTACTTGGCGTATGGCGCCCGCTTGTCGACCTGGGAGGCATAAAAGACGATCAATTTCTTGTTGATCATGATCTGCTGGTCAATCTTGCGCAGCATTACGGATTCATTGACGGACTGGTCGTCGCGGCCAATGAAGTAGTGGTAGAAGTCGACTGGCAGATAGTACATGGTCTTGACGTGCACCATTGGCTCGAAGACAAAAATATTGTCATCATATGAGACCTTGGTCGGCAGGGTCACCTGGGCCTGTTCCAAGACCTTGCGGTTGTAGGTGACTGAGTGCAGCATGAAATACTGGCCCAAGTTCAGCTTGACCTGCGGCCAGGAAAAGACCTGCTCTTTGGGCAGGCGGGGGAATTTGACCACCTTTTGCCGGTGCTTGGCCGGCTTGTCATAGACGTAGTTGGCCAAAAAGAGGTCAACCTCTGGCCCCTTTTCCAGGGTATCCAGAACCTGCCGGTAGGCCACCTGGTCCAGCCAGTCATCAGAATCGATGATCTTGACGTACTTGCCGCTTGCCCGCTTCAAGCCGTTGTTGATCGCCCCGCCATGGCCGACGTTGGCTTCGTGGATTGCTTCAACGTTGTCGTATTTGGCCGCGTAGTCATCCACCATTCTTGGGGTAAAGTCGGTTGACCCGTCATCGACTAAAATGATCTGAACCCTCTCGCCGCCTGGCGTCAAGGAATCAACGCAGCGGTCCAGATAGGCCGCTGAATTGTAGCAAGGAACAATTAGACTTAATAGCTTTTCCACGATAATCCACACTTTCTAGAACTCGGTTAAGTAATTATACCAAGAATTACGCGGCCAGCGAGATTTCAGACGCTAATTTATCGCAATTTTAACCAGCAAATATGCAAAGAAAAAGACTTCCCAGACGGCAGTCCGGAAAGTCCCTTTAATTTCAAACTTTAGTATGAAGATTAGCCCATCAAAGCAACTGGGTCAAGCTTGATACCAGGGCCAAAGGTTGCGGCAACAGCGCAGCTCTTGATGTATTGACCCTTAGCAGCAGCTGGCTTTGCGCGCAGGATAGCGTTTTGCAAAGCGCGGAAGTTTTCAGTAAGTTGTTCTTCAGTGAATGAAACCTTACCGATAGCAGCGTGGATAGCAGCTTGACGGTCAACGCGGTATTCTACTTGACCTGCCTTAACGTTCTTAACAGCCTTGGCAGTGTCCATAGTAACAGTACCAGTCTTAGGGTTTGGCATCAAGCCCTTAGGCCCCAAGATACGGCCCAAACGACCAACCTTAGCCATCATCATTGGAGTAGCGATAACGACGTCGAAGTCCAGGTAGCCGTTTTGAACCTTTTCTACCAAGTCGTCAGCACCAACTTCGTCAGCACCGGCTTCCTTAGCAGCGTCAGCTTGTGGGCCTTCTGCGAAGACGATAACCTTAACTGACTTACCAGTACCGTTTGGCAGAACGATTGAGCCACGGATTTGTTGGTCAGCTTGCTTAGGGTCAACGCTCAGGTTGTATGATACTTCTACTGAAGCGTCAAAGTTAGCGTATGAAGTTTCCTTAACCAGCTTGATAGCGTCTTCTACTGAGTACAACTTGCTGCTGTCAACTTTCTTAGCAGCTTCTAAATATTTCTTACCATGCTTTGGCATGAAAAATCCTCCTTGTATGTGTGGTCAAACGAGCTTTTTCCTTTGCTCTCCCACCTGACTTGCTAATTTAGTTAAATTAACAAATTAGTCCTTTACTTCGATACCCATACTTCTAGCAGTACCTTCAACCATGCGCATAGCAGCTTCGATTGAGGCAGCGTTAAGGTCCTTCATCTTAGTTTCGGCGATTTCCTTAACTTGAGCAGTGGTTACTGAACCAACCTTGTTCTTGTTAGGTTCACCTGAAGCCTTCTTCAAGCCGGCAGCTTGCTTAAGCAATACTGGAGCTGGAGGAGTCTTAGTAATGAAGTCGAATGAACGGTCTTCGTAAACGGTAATAACTACAGGAATGATCATGCCCTTTTGGTCAGCAGTACGAGCATTGAAGTCCTTAGTAAAGCCAACAATGTTGATCCCTGCTTGACCCAAAGCAGGACCTACTGGAGGTGCAGGAGTTGCAGCGCCAGCTGGAATTTGCAATTTAACAACGTTAATAACTTTCTTTGCCACGGTCAATACCTCCTTGATTCCGTGATGCGGTTAAAATGGAGAGTTTCCACACTCCCCTCCCACAATAATAAAGTACGTCTAATATAGTACAACGTAATCCCTTGCTTGGCAAGGGCTATTTTCAGGACTTTGCTACTTGCTCAAGGCGAGCCCGTAGAAGTAGTCCAAGGCAAAAATAACCATCAGGATCAGCACCAGCAGGAACTTGGTAATAAAGTTCTTCTTAAAGAAGGGAAACAGCTCCATAAAGGCTCCGCTGAACAAGAGCGTGGCCCCAACGCCGTAAAAGCCCGCGGTCTGGCTTTGCTTCATCAAGAGCGGCTCAATGGCAAAGCAGATGATGGCCAGGGCCAGCCAGACTTTCCGCCGGTTGCCCTTTTCTTGAAAAAATTCTTGGAATTTCTGCATCTTCCTTAGTCTTCAAGCTTTTCAACCTGGTCAAAGTCCAGTTCGGCAGTCGTCGCGTGGCCAAACATGTCGATTGACAAGTACAGCTTGTCCTTGTCGTCTTGGATGTCAGTGATCTTGCCGACCATGCCGTTGAAGGCACCTTCAGTGATCTTGACGTTTTCGCCGACTTCAAAGTGAACGTCTGCCTTCTTGGCTGGCTCGCCTTGCATGTGCAGGATGCGTTCTACTTCTTCAGGGTACAAAGGTGATGGCTTGGAACCACCGCCGTGGCTGCCGACGAAACCAGTAACGTTAGGGGTGTTCCGGACGATGAACCAGCTTTCATCAGTCATGACCATTTCAACCAAGACGTAGCCTGGGAAGACCTTTTCGCTGACTTCTTGCTTCTTGCCGTGCACGTCTTCCAGCTTTTCTTCTTGCGGAACGACCACGCGGAAGATGTAGTCTTGCATCCCCATTGACTGGGCCCGGGACAAAAGGTCAGACTTGACCTTGTCTTCAAAACCAGAGTAAGTGTGCAGCACGTACCATTGCTTCTTGGCAGTTTCAACCATAGTAAATATATCTCCTTTGAATTTTGGCAAACAAAAAAACCTCGCGATGAGGTTTTCCACTTGAATATGTCTAGATTATAACATAAGTCTTGCTCAATTAGAGCACAATTTGAATCAATTTTTCGAAGACCCAGTCCAAAGCGCCCAGGAAAATCGCGTAAAGAAGTGAAGTCACGACAACGTTGAGCGTGTCACGGCGGTTTTCCTTGGCACTTGGCCAGTGGACCAGCTTCATTTCATGACCAACGCTCTTGAAAAACTTAATCATCCTTGTCTTACCTCGTTTCCTTATGCAGAGTCTTCTTGCCGCAGTGCTTGCAGAACTTGTTCAGTTCCAAGCGCTGCGTGCGGTTCTTGTTCGCAGTGATTGAGTAGTTGCGGGACCCACAGACGCTGCAGGCCAAAGCTGCTTTCTTGACTGCCATAGTTTTCACCTTCAAACTTCGTTTAATTTTAGCAAAAAAAGCCAATATTTTCAAGCTGATTCGCCCCTTGGCGACATGACTTTTCATGATAGCACGTTTTTCCGCCTTTGTCAGCCAGGGCGTTATGCGCTTTTGGAATTTCATCCCCTGAATAATTGCTATTAGCGAATGTTGCCTGCTTCCGCTATGCTAAAGACAGGTCGAACAGCAGGCAAGCGAGCAGATCATTTTCCCACTTCCCTGACTTTTTCTATAATAAACTTGTAATAGTAAAAATTGCAGTCATAATTAAGGAGCAAAAAATGAATCAACATCCTGATTATTTGTTGAACAAGATCAAGTCACCGGCTGACCTCAAGCAGCTCAGCCTGGCGCAAATGCAGCAGCTGGCGGAAGAAATCCGCACCCTGATCATTGAAAAGGACTCAGTCACGGGCGGACACCTGGGTCCAGACCTGGGGATCGTGGAAGCCACGATCGCCTACCACTACGTCTTCAACGCCCCTAAAGACAAGATCGTCTGGGACGTCTCCCACCAGACCTACCCCCACAAAATGCTGACGGGCAGAGCTTATGCCTGGCTGGACCCTGACCGCTACGGGGACGTGACCCCATACAGCAACCCGGAAGAAAGTCCTTACGACTACTTTGCCGTCGGCCACACCTCAACCTCCATCTCCCTGGCGACCGGGATGGCCAAGGCCCGCGATTTAATGGGCGGCAAGGAAAACATCATGGCCTTGATCGGCGACGGCTCCATGACCGGGGGCGTAGCCTTTGAAGGCTTGAACAACGCGGCAATTGAGCCCCACAACCTGGTCGTCGTAGTCAACGACAACCAGTGGTCCATCGACAAGAACGTCGGCGGCTTGACCGTAGCCTTGAAGGCCCTGCGCGACAGCAACGGGCAAGCCGCGGCCAACCCCTTCACGGCAATGGGCTTTGACTACCGCTACGTTGCTGATGGCAACGACCTGGAGGCCATGATTGAAGCCTTTAAGGGCGTCAAGGACGTGGACCACCCGATCCTTTTGCACATCAATACCTTAAAGGGCAAGGGCTACCAGCCGGCCATCGACGATGAAGAAGGCCACCACTGGGTAATGCCTTTCAACTTAAAGGACGACTCAAGCAAAGCGCCTGCTTCCAAGCCATCCCCAGCCAGCGTTGCCGTCAAGACGGTTGAAGAAGCCATTGACCAAGGCAACAAGCGCATCATGGCCATCAATGCCGCCATTCCAGGCGTCTTTGGCTTGGACGACATGAAGGTCAACTACCCAGCCCACTACGTTGACGTCGGCATTGCCGAGCAGGAATCCGTGGGCTTCGCGGCCGGTTTTGCCAAAGAAGGAGCAACGCCAGTCCTGTTTGAGAACTCAACCTTCCTGCAAAGAGCCTTTGACCAGCTCTCCCACGACGTGGCCGCCAACAATCTGCCAGTCGTCATGGTCGTCGCGGGCGGGACGATTAGCCCCAACTCCAAGACCCACGTGGGCTACTTTGACCAGGTCATGCTCTCCAACCTGCCAAACTGGACCTACCTTGCGCCAAGCAGCTTAGCTGAAGTCAAGGCCATGCTCAAGTGGGCCATTGAGCAAAAGCAAGGCCCAGTTGCCATCAAGCTTCCTGGCGGCAGCGTCCCTGAAGGAGACCCAGAAAACACCCTGGAAAACTATGACGAGATCAAGTACCAGGAAGTCAAGCACGGCGAAAAGACTGCCATCCTGGCCTTAGGCGCCACTCTGGAAAAGGGGATCAAGGCAGCCGAAGAGCTTGGGGCTTCCCTCTTCAACCCAATTTCCGCCAACATCCTGGATACGGACTGCCTGGACCAGCTCGCCAAAGACTACGACCTGATCCTCACCCTGGAAGACAATACCCTGGACGGCGGCTTTGGGCAAAAGATCGCTTCCTACCTGGCTGACAAGCCGGTCTTGGTCAAGTCCTTTGGCCTAAGCCGGATGTACATTGACACTGACATGTCCTTTGCCAAGATTCTCGAGGACAACCACCTGAATGTGGACCAAATCGTGGCCGACGCCCGGGAGCTGCTGGACTAGTCCTTTTCAAGCAAAACGGCAAACAAAAAGCACTTGCGGATGCAAGTGCTTTTTGTGACCCCTCCCAATCCCTGACGGGAATGCAAGCGAGTCTGGATGTAGGTCAAAAAATGTAGTTGGATAATCTCAAAAATTAATCTTCAAACTATAACTATTTCTTAAGGTGTTCGTTGACAAATGAAATAATCTTGTCATCGCTGTCGTTCAGGAATGGAAGCATGGCTTGCTCGGTCTTGTCCGTGTCGTGGCCATTTGATTCCATGAAGTAGTCCCAAAGAGCGTCTCTAACAGGGGTGTCAGCGTCGCTCCAGTCGAATACTTCCTTCATTGAACGGTCCAGCAAAGCAGTCTTCATAATTTCTGACATTTTGATTACCTCCTAAATAAATTCATCCTACACCTCTTATTATAATCACTTTCTCCATGAATGCGTTATTTTTTACTCGTAAAATTTTCCCGAATTTTCTGGATTGCCCGGTACTTGGCCCGGTTGAGGCCCTTTTCAGCCACCTGGCAGCTGGCACAGACCTCGCTTTTCTCCTTGACGCCCAATAAGACCAGGAAAGCCTGCAATTCCAGCTTGGACAACTGGCTCAAGGCTTCCTCAGCCATAAACCAGACTGGAATGACCTCTTGGTAGTAGATGTTGGACTCTTCTTCGGCGTCCTCATCGCACAGGGGCTGCAAGCCGCGCTGCGAGCGTCTTTTCAAGGCCTGGGCATTCCGGCAGAGGTTGATAAAGCGGTGGCGGAGGCGGATCTTGAAGAGAGCGCCAAAGGGCCGGCGGCGGGCAGGATCATATAGCAGCGCGGATTCATAGCAGACGATCAAGGCCTCCTGCTTCCAGTCGCAGGCGTCATAGTCCGTTAGGTAAAACTGCCGCCGGCAGTTGTCCACCAATGGCTGGTAATTCACAAACAGTTTCTTTAATGCCTGGCTGTCGCCCTTGCGGACGCGGGCGATCAGTTTCAGCTCTTCTCCTTTTTCCATTATAAAAGCCCTTTCTACTGAATTTTAAAATCAGCATAAAGGGCTTGTTTGTCTTCTTAAATCGAACCGGAGTTTGTTCTAACTCTTAAAAACGGCTTGTAAATGATTTGCCTTACAAGGGATGACGGCTGTTAAAGGCTTGGTAGAGCAGGACCCCAGTCGCCACGGACGCGTTCAGGGACTGGACGTGGCCGATCATCGGGATGGTCAGGGTCTGGTCCATCTGCTTGAGCAGCAGCGGGGAAATCCCCTTGCCTTCGTTGCCGATGACCAAGACCGTCTTGCCGTTGGCGTTCCAGCGGCGGTAGTCCTCGCCGGCCATGGCCGTCCCAAAGACCCAGTAGCCGCGCTCCTTGAGGGCCTGCACCGTCTGCACCAGGTTGCCCACCCGGGCGACTGGCACGTGGTCAATGGCCCCGGTTGAGGTCTTGGCCACGACGCTGGTCAGCCCGCTAGCCCGGCGCTTGGGGATGATGACGCCGGAAACGCCGGTGGCATCCGCGCTCCGGAGGATGCTGCCCAGGTTGTGGGGGTCTTCAATGTTGTCCAAGAGCAAGAGCAGCGGGGCTTCTTCCTGCTGGTCCAGCTGGTCCAGGAGCTGGTCAAAGTCAGCGTACGCGAACGAAGCGACCGCCAAGACCAGGCCCTGGTGGTTTCCGCCCTGGACCAGGGCGTCCAATTTGGACTTAGGCACGCGCTGAACGATCAGGCGCTTCTTCTTGGCATAGCGGTAGACTTCTCTGGCAAAGTCTTCTTGGACTCCTTCCGCCAGGAAGACCTTGTTGATCTTCTCCGCTTCCTGCGTTTTCAAAAAGTCGATTCCGGCATGCCGGCCAAAGACAAAATCTTCGTTACTTGAAGACATACTCATCAGTTCCTCCATTTTCAACTTCATCGATGCACCAGGCAATCAGCTCCGCGACCCGCGCGCCCTGCCCAGCCAGGTCCAAGTAGCCGATGATGGCTTCAAAGCCCGTGGACATTTCATAGGTATGCAGGCTGGTGTGCTTGGCCTTGGTGTGGGTCTTGGCATTTCTGCCCCGGCGAAAGGCCGTCAATTCGGCCTCATTCAAGACGCCGTCGTCCTGCATCTTGGCTACCAAAGCTGCCTGGGCCTTGGCTGATACGTAATAGGTTGCGGCTCTTTGCAGGTTCTGCGGCTTGAGCATTCCGCCCTTGATCAGGTGCCGGCGGATGGCCGCCTCATAGATCCCGTCGCCGAGATAGGCCAGGGTCTGCCCGCTCAGGGTATCCGGGTTGATTTTGCTTTCAGTCAGCTTCTTTGCTTTATTCACGGCTCCACCTTGTTCCTTGCGGGGTATCCTTGATGGCGATCCCCATCGCCTGCAATTGGTCACGGATTTCGTCGCTCTTAGCCCAGTCCTTGTTCTTTCTGGCTTCGCTGCGCTCAGCGATCAGGGCTTCAATCTTGGCGTCGTCATCACCGGCTTCTTGAGCCAAAAGCTGGTCAGCGTCAATGCCAAACACCCCAAGCCAAGCAGTCAAATTGTCCTTGAAGGCCTTAAGGGCTTCCTTGTCAGCCTTTGGCGCGTTGGCATTTGAGTTCACGGCTGGCAAGGCTTCATAGATCGCCGTCAGCGCGTTTTGAACGTTGAAGTCGTCATCCATGGCCCCGTCAAACTTGGTCTTGGTCTCTTCAACCAGCAGCTGCAGGTCAGCGTCAGCCAAGGATTCGGTGTCGTCAGCAAGCCGGTAGCCGATCGAGGACAGGGTGTTCTTGAAGCGGTTCAGGATATTGGCGGCTTGGGCCAGGTTCTCTTCTGAATAGTTGATCTGGCTGCGGTATTGCACGCTGGCCATGAAGAAGCGCAGCACCTGGGGGTCCACCTTTTGCAAGATGTCGTGGACCGTCACGAAGTTGTGCAGGGACTTGGACATCTTCTCCTCATCCTTGCCGACCGTGACAAAGCCGTTGTGCAGCCAGTAGTTGACGAACTTGTGGCCCGTCTTGGCCTCGCTTTGGGCGATCTCGTTTTCATGGTGCGGAAATTCCAGGTCTTGCCCGCCCCCGTGGATGTCCAGGGTGTCACCCAGGTACTTGGTGGACATGACGGAGCATTCGATGTGCCAGCCTGGCCGCCCCTTGCCCCAAGGAGAGTCCCAGGCAATCTCGTCAGGCTCCTTTTGCCCCTTCCAGAGGGCAAAGTCGATCGGGTCTTCCTTGCGGTCCTGTTCTTCGTCATTGACGTGCTTTGAGGCCCCTTCTTCCAGCTGGTCGATGTCTTGGTCGCTCAGCTGCCCGTAGTTCTTGAACTTCTTGGCCCGGTAGTAGACGTCCCCGTCTGCTTCATAAGCGTAGCCCTTGTCGATCAGGGTCTGGATAAAGTCAATGATGGCCGGGATTTCGTGGGTTGCCCGCGGGTGCAGGGTTGCTGGCTCAATGTTCAAGGCTGTAGTGTCTTCCAGGAAGGCCTTGATGTAGCGCTCAGCCAGCTCCGGCACCGTAGTGCCTTCAGCGCGGGCTTCGTTGATCATCTTGTCGTCAACGTCAGTAAAGTTGGAAACGTACTTGACCTGGTAGCCCTTGTATTCAAAGTAGCGGCGGATAGTGTCAAAAGCGATGGCGCTTCTGGCATTGCCGATGTGGATGTAGTTGTAGACCGTCGGCCCACAGACGTACATGCTGATCTGGCCCGGGACCAGCGGCTTGAATTCTTCTTTTTGGCGCGTTAAAGTGTTAAAAACTTTCACTAGACTTTCCTGCTTTCTTTTAAAAGTTTTTCCTTGCCTGCAATCATTACTTTTCATTGTAACAGACAATTAGCCCGCTTGGCGGCAAAATGACCGATCGGCGTGGTAAAATCTGGAAAAAGCGGATTTTTTAGAAAAGAGGAACAAAATGGACCTGCTCGAGGACTTAAAGAACTACCAGCCTTACAACGAACAAGAAGCCGCAGACGTCAAAGAAATGATCTACCGCCTGGAAACTGGGGAAGAGCTGTTTCTGCGGTCAAATTTAGCCGAGCACTTCACGGCTTCAGCCTGGGTGGTCAATCCCGCGCGCGACAAGACCCTAATGGCCTATCACCGGATCTACGACTCCTGGGCTTGGCTGGGCGGACATGCTGACGGCGACCACGACCTGCTGCGCGTGGCCCTGAAAGAAGTCACGGAAGAAAGCGGCGTTGTGGCGCGTCCCGTCACAAACCAGATCTATTCAGTCGAGATTTTGACCGTTGATGGCCATGAAAAGCACGGGAAATACGTTCCTTCCCACCTGCACCTGAACGTCACCTATCTCTTGGAAGCCGACGATCGGCAAGCTATCCGGCCTAAAGAAGACGAAAACAAGGCCGTCGCCTGGTTTGGCTTGGCGGAAGCCCTGGAGAAGTCAAGCGAGCCCTGGTTCGTCGACCGGATCTACAGGAAACTGAACCAGAAGCTGCAAGCCTATCCCGCAAGCAGCCCCCTTTCTGCGAAATAAGCGAAAAAATTTTTCAAAATAATGTTGACAAATGCTAGGAGGCATTTTAAGATTGCTTTAACAAAAATTTAAGTTGGATCTACAAAGGTTTTGATTAGAAGAGTAGCTAAATTGGCGACTGAAAGAGAGCCCGGATGGTGAAAATGGGCAGCCGGCTTTTAGTGAAACACATCTAAGAACCGGTCCGCTGAACTCAAGTAGGCTGACCCGCTAGCGAGCGTTACCACGGCTGCCCTGACTGTTTCCAGTCTTGCCCGGCAAGCGGAGAGTAGTTAGCGGCAGTGTAAGGTCAGCTTTCGTGAGGAAGCTGATGAATTTGAAGTGGGACCGCGACACAATCGTCTTCAAGGGAATTATTTCCTTGAGGGCGATTTTTCTTTTCCTAGAAATCTAATCAGCCGCGAGAAGGAGCACCGCATGTTTAGCAAACGACATTGCCATTTACGTCAACACAACCAGCAATCAAAGCATCAACCCAACCCTGTCAATTTTAAATTCGAGGGAGAAAATCATGAACAAATCATTTGCTTTAACTGCCCTTACTGTAATTACCCTGCCCCTCCTGGCAGCCTGCTCTAAGTCATCCGCTTCAACGACCCAAGTCAAGCAGGTCTTGAACTGGCCTAGCTACGGGGAAGTAACCACGATGGACCCGGCCAAGAACAACGACGTCTACGGCGGCGAACAATTAGGTGCGACCTTGGAAGGGCTGGTACGCCTGGGCAATAATTCCAAGATCCTGCCCGGCATCGCCAAGAGCTGGACTGAAAGCAAGGATGGCAAGACCTTGACTTTCACTTTAAGAAAGAATGCCCGCTGGTCCAACGGCGATCAAGTTACGGCCCAAGACTTCGTCTATGCCTTCAGAAGACAGGTCAACCCGAAGACGGCCTCAACCCAATCCTACAACTTCTCCGGGGTCAAGAACGCCGATGCCATTCTCAAGTCCAAAAAGCCCGTCAGCTCCTTGGGCGTCAAGGCCACTGGCAAGTACAAATTAACGATCACGCTGGAACGCAAGGTTCCCTACTTCAAGCTCCTCTTGGCCAGCTCGCCTTTTGCCCCGCAAAACAAGAAGTTTATCGAAAAGTGCGGCAAGAAATACGGGACGGCAGGCAAATACACCTTGTCTGACGGGGCTTTCGTCATAAAGGGCTGGACTGGCAGCAACCTGACCTGGAAACTGGTCAAGAACCCCTACTATTACGCTAAGAGTTCCGTAAAATTGACCAAGATCAACTTCACGGTCGTCAAGTCCCAATCAACCAGCTACAACCTCTACCAAGCCGGCAAGCTGGACATGACTACCCTGTCGGCAACCCAAAGCAAGAGCTTGAAGGGCAAGAGCGGCTGGCAAATCAAGCAAAACGACCGCTCCCAATACCTAATGTACAATTTTAAGACGGATAAGAATCTCAGAAATCGCTACCTGCGCCTGGCCATCTCCGCGGCCATCAACAAGGCAACTTTAGCCAAGACCTTGAATGCCGCTAACGTCCCAGCCACCTCCTTAACGCCAAAGGGCATTGCCGACAAGGCAACCGGCAAGGACTTCAGCCAGGAGGTCATCACCAAGAGCAACAAGGCCCTGCAAGCCGGCGACAAGACCTTGGCCAAGACTTACTACCAGAAGGCCCTCAAGCAGCTGGGCAAGAAGCAGATTACGATTAAGCTGCTCGGCGATGACACTGACGACGCCAAGAAGACCACCGAATTCATCCAAAGCGCCCTGGAAAGCACTCTGGGCATGAAGGTCGAAGTTACCAACATGCCATTCAAGAACCGCTTCGCCAAGGAAGAAGCCGGCGACTTCGATGTGATCCTGGACGGCTGGAGCAGCGACTACGCTGACCCGAACTCCTTCCTCGAAATGTTCCAAAAGAGCAACGTCAACAACTACGGCTCATGGTACAACACGGCCTACGACACTGCCGTGGCCAAGTCAAAGACGGCCAGCTCAACCAAGGCGCGCTGGGCTTACCTGCGCCAAGCCGAAAAGATCCTTCTGTCTGAACAAGGCGTAACGCCGCTTTACTACGGCAACACCGCCAGCCTGGTCAACCCAAAGCTCAAGGGAATTACCCTGCAAGGGGCTGGCTTGGCCTACGACTTTAGAGATGCCTACTTCGTAAACTAGCCGCAGACCCACAACTGATCAAAGAGGCAGAAAAATGAAACTTGCTTACCAACAACTCGCCAATGAACAAGAAGCCGCCTTGCTGAAGGATCTGGCTGACCTGATCGCGATTGACTCCGTGCGCGACATGTCCAAGGCCACCGCGGAATACCCCGTTGGCCCAGGCCCGGTCAAGGCCCTCGACAAATTCCTCGCTTTTGCCCAAAGGGATGGCTTTGCGGTTGAAAATCTCGACAACTATGCAGGCACGATCAGCTGGGGGACGGGCGAAGAGGAACTGGGCATCGCCATTCACGTCGATGTCGTCCCGCCTGACCTGGGCTGGCAAAGCGATCCCTTCAAGATGACCATCAAGAACGGCCGCGTTTACGGACGCGGGAGCAGCGACAACAAGGGACCCGCCCTGGCCTGCTACTACGCGGCCTTGGCCTTGAAGAAGGCCGGCTTTGTCCCCCGCAAGAAAATTACCTTTATTATCGGGACCGACGAGGAAACCGACTGGGTCGGGATGAAATATTACCTTCAGAAGCGCCCTGCCCCAACCTGGCTCTTCTCGCCCGATTCCTCCTTTCCGTTAGTCAACGGGCAAGCCGGCCTGGCCGTCCTCAAAACCACCTTTACCAGAGCGCAAAGCCCGGCTGCTCCCTTGAAGCTGGTCAGCTTTAAATCAGGCCAAGCCACCAACATGGTCCCGGCCAGTGCCACGGCCACTATTGCCGGGACCGGGCTTTTGGAAGTCAAGGAGCGCTTTGGGACCTTCTTGACGCAAACAGGCCTGAGCGGTAAGGCGAGCCGCAATCGCGGCCAGCTGGACCTCTTCTTAGAGGGGACAGCTGCTCACGCCTCCATTCCTTTTGAAGGAAAAAATGGGGGCAGCTATCTGGCCAAGTTCTTAAAAGACCTGGCTTTTGCGGGCCGTGACTTGGACTTCCTGACCTTTGCCGGCGACAAGGACTTTGCGGACTATTACGGCGAGAAAATCGGCATCGCCAATACCGATCCCCAGATGGGCCGCTCCATCAACTGTCCTGGCGTCTTCTTTTACGAAGGCGCTGAAGGCTATATCAAGAGCGATATCCGCTACAGCCGCGGCAGCAGCCCAGAGAAGATGTGCGCCCAGCTGAACGCCAACTGGGGCAGCTTCTCCAATACCGACTTTCAGCCTTATGAAGACTTTGAAAAGCCGCACTACGTGCCAGAAGACGATCCCTTCGTCCAGAAGCTGCTCGCGGTCTACCGCAAGCAGACGGGCGACTGCTCAAAGCCAATAGTTTCCGCTGGCGCCAACTACGGGCGCTTCTTCAAGAACGGACTGGGCTTTGGACCGGCCTTCCCCGGCAGCTTGGACAGCGCCCACGCCATCAATGAATCGGTTGCCATCGCTGACCTGATCAAAAGCATGGCCATCTATATGGAATGCATTTACGAAATCTGTCAATAGCCAAGCAAAAAAGAAGCACTTCATCACGAAGTGCTTCTTTTGCTATAAATCTTTAGTTAATGCCGGCTTCAGTCAATTGCTTGAGCGTCAGGTCCAGGTGCTTCATCACCGTTTCCTTGCCCATCAATTCCATGGCTTCGCCGATGCCAGGGCCAACCATTGAGCGGGTAGTGGCAATCCGGATTGGCATGAAGAGCTTGCGGCCCTTGATCCCGGTTTCCTTGCGGGTTGCCATGATCGCGCCCATGATCTTCTTGGCCGTGAAGTTGTCCAGCTTGTCCAATTGCTTCTTGAATTCTTCAATTGCTGGACGGGCTTCATCCTTCTTGATTTCTTCAACTTCTTCGTCAGTCAGGTATTCGGCTTCCGTGAAGAAGATCTTGCTCAAGTCAACGATCTGCTTGGTGTAGGACATTTGGTTGGCATACATGTTGACCAATTGTCTTACCCATTCCATCTTGCCCGGAGCTGGGTTGGCTTCAACCAGGCCAGCTTCTTGCAGGTTGTGCAAAGCCAGGTCCAGAAGTTCGTCTCTGTCAGCCTTCTTCATGTATTGGTTGTTGACCCAGTCCAGCTTCTTCTGGTCAAAGGCAGCTGGTGACTTGGACAGACGAGCTGGGTCGAATTGCTTGATGAATTCGCGCTTGGAGAAGATTTCGCTTTCGCCAACTGGTGACCAGCCCAACAGGGTGATGAAGTTGAACATCGCTTCTGGCAGGAAGCCAAGGTCACGGTATTGTTCGATGAACTGCAGCACTGATTCGTCACGCTTGGACAGCTTCTTGCCAGTGGCTGAGTTGATGATCAAAGTCATGTGGCCAAAAACTGGTGGTTCCCAGCCCAAGGCTTGGTAGACGCAAAGCTGCTTTGGGGTGTTGGAAATGTGGTCGTCGCCCCGCAAAACGTGGCTGATTTCCATCAAGTGGTCGTCGATAACCACGGCAAAGTTGTAGGTTGGCATCCCGTCGCGCTTTTGGATGACGAAGTCCCCGCCGATCGTGTCTGAGTCAAAGCTGAGGTGCCCCTTAACGATGTCGTCCCATTCGTAGGTTACGCCTTCTGGAATGTGGATGCGGACAACTGGCTTAAGGCCCTTGGCCCGCGCTTCATCCTGCGCTTGCTTGATCTCATCAGCAGTCATGCCTTCGTATTCGTAGATGTAGTGCGGAGCAATCCCCATCGCTCTTTGTTCTTCACGCTGAGCTTCCAGTTCTTCTTCCGTCTCAAATGAGTAGTAAGCCTTGCCTTCTTCAAGCAATTGGTCGATGTACTTCTGGTAGATCGGCTTTCTTTCTGATTGCTTGTAAGGACCAAAGTCACCGCCAACGTCTGGACCTTCGTCCCAGTCAATCCCCAGCCAGTGCAGGTTTTCGATCTGGGATTCAGCACCGCCTTCAACGTTGCGGGCCGTGTCAGTATCTTCGATTCTCAGAACCAAGGTACCCTTGTTGTGACGTGCAAATAAGTAGTTAAACAAAGCAGTACGCGCGTTACCAATGTGCAGGTGGCCCGTTGGTGACGGAGCGTATCTAACGCGGATTTTATTCTTAGCCAAAATTATGCCTCTTTCTTACTATTCTTCAACTTACTTAGTTTACTAGCAATAAGAAAAAAATTCAATCTTTACCAGCAAATCGTGCCCTAACGGCAAGCAAAAATGCCCACCAAGGGCAGGCATTTTTCATTTAATCTGATCTTCTTATTTCTTGGCTTCAACGCCCTTCTTAAAGACGAAGTATTCTGCCACCCACAAAATGGCCACGTAGACTACTTCAGCCAACATGTAGAGCCAGCTGATTACTGGCAGGCCCAGGTCAGTATGAGACGTGTGCAGCCCCGTATTGTCGATGAAAAAGTTGAAGTCAAAGCCGGAATTTGAAACCATGCGAATGACCGCGCCCAAGATACTGCTGCTGCCCCAGGACATGAGAATCAGCAGGGCCAGCAGGATAACCGCCTTGGCAAACTTGCTTGTTTTCCCCTTCAAAGGCAGGAAGTCGCCTAAGACGCTGGCTGATTCAGTAACAAGCAGCCAGAAGCAGATACCGCCGACAAAGATGACCAGAGCAAACAAGGTCATATAGAGCAGCCAGTTGATGATGCTGGAGACGTAAGGCTGGAAAGTGACTGCTGCTTGAGAATCAATTTGCATCTTCCCGCCAAAAATAAATGGCAGCAAGACGATCACGAAGATCAAGAGGTTGACCAAGGCAAAGATGACCGCGGTCACAAGTCCGGTCAGCAAGTTGGCCGTCAAGAATTTGCCAGCCGTTACCGGTACTTGCCGCCAGGTCTGGGACCGGTTGACCCGGTAGGCAGCTATCATCACGTCGATTTGGTACCAGGTACACATGCAGAAGATCAGCATTGCGGCAATTCCGACGCCAATGCCGGCTGAATCGCCGCTAAAGCCATATCTGATGCCAAAATATAAGCTGACCAAGAGGATAAAAATCACCTCGATGCCCAGGCTGAGCCAGGTCGTCCGGCTCTTTTCCTTGAACATGGCCGCGAAAATCTTTTTAAAACCGATCATTACTCTTCCCCCTCGTAGAATCCTTCATACCACTCTTCGATGCTTTCGTGTTCAGCCCGGATTTCTTCAGCGCTGCGCTGCTCTAAGACTGAGTGCTTCTTGATCAAAACAACTTCATCGATCACTGGAGCAATTTCATCTAAGACGTGGTCGCTGATGACCAAAGTCGCCTCTTCCGGCTTCCAGAGCAGCATGGACTTGATAATCTTCTTCCGGCTCATGGCGTCAACCCCGCTGAAAGGTTCATCCAGCAGGTAAAGCTTGGCCTTGCGGGAGAAGACCAGGGCGATGATCAATTTCTCCTTCATCCCCTTGGACAGGCTGCCCAGCCGCGCTTCTTCATTCAAGTTCATGAATTCCAGAATGTCAGCAAACTGCTTATCGTCAAAGTCCGGGTAAACCAGGCGGTAAAAGTCAGCCACATCCTTGATCTTTCTTGAGTCGCGAAAGGCCGACAGGCTGTCAGTCATGGCGATGTGCTGCTTGCGGCGGTCTTCATCGCCTTCTCCGCAAACCTCCACGCTGCCCTTGTACTGCTTGGCCAAGCCGGCGATCACCCGCATCAAGCTGGTCTTTCCGGCTCCATTGGCCCCAACTAAGGCTACGATCTTGCCGGCCTCCAAAGTCAAGTTGACTCTCTCCAAAATCGTCTTTGAATTCTTGTGGTAGCTTAAATCCTTAATCTCCAAAGTCTTCATGCTATTCCTCCCTTGTTTCATCTAAATAGCTGGCCAATAGTCCAGTCAGGCTTTCCCTTTCGACTCCGAGTTTCTCCATCCGGCTGACAAAAGCAGTCAGCTCCTGCTTCAGCAGTTTAGCCTTCATTTCCTCCAAGCGGTCTTCATCAGTCGTCACGAAATTGCCTTCGCCTCGCTTGGTATAGATATAGCCCTTGTCGCCCAGTTCTCTTAAGGCTCTTTGAACCGTGTTGACGTTAACGGTCAATTCTACGGCCAAGGCCCGGACGCTGGGCAGCTTGTCGCCGGGCCGCAGCTTTCCGGTCGCGATCTGCCGGTAGATATAATCCTGAATCTGCAGGTAGATCGGAATGTTGTCTTTAAATTCCATTTTCACTCATCCCCTCGCTTGCTCAGCTTCTTGTTCAAAATCCTCGTACCATTCTTCAAGTGACTTGCCCATGGCCCCAACGAGGGCGGCAATCTCTCCTGAGCCAAGCTCCATATTGACCCGCTGCAAGACCGTCTTCTGGTGAATCCGGTAGCTCAGATTGCTGATTTCCAGCAGCTGCTTCAATACTCATATCCTTTCTTCTAATCAATCCCTTCGGCTCATGCCTGACAGCCATTTCCACCACGGCTGCCCACTGTACTAGACATCTAATACACTATTATTATAGAACAGTCCGGCTTGTTTGGCAATCATCTTTTTGCCAAAAGAAAAGCAAGTCGCTTCGCTAGACGGAAGGACTTGCTTTCAGCAGTCATCTCTTTGATTGTTAGCGTTCTTGGCCTGATTCGCTGGCTAGCCAAGGCTCAGCGTCATACTTGGAAAGGTCGGTCATGACGCCGACGAACAAGGTCCGTCGGCCGTCGCTGGCCACCTTCATCATGCTCAAGTTGAAAGGCTGGTCGTCAATGATAAAGTCGCGGCTATGCGGCTCCCGGTTTCCGCGGCAAACCGCAATCAGCTGCTCGGCTGCCCTCTGCCAGTTGGACTGCTGGTCCAGCAGGCGCTGCTGCAACTCCTGGCCGTCCATCTTCAGCTTGCTGGTCAGCAAGTCTTCACCGCTCTCATTGATGTAAAGCAGGTTCAGCCGGCCATCGGCTTCCTCTTCAATTTCAACGATCGGCAGAATGTCTTCGCCCTTTGGATTGCTGCCCAGGGTTGGATCAGACAGGACGTTGATCTGGCCAGCTTCCCGGTAGTATTCGTTCTCTTCGACCGGCTCCAAGTAGCCGTCAGCATGGTCGCTGAAATATTCAATAAATTCTTCAAAAGGCAGGGGCTGGGCAAACAAGAAGCCCTGCAGCCTTTCGCAGCCAACCTCCCGGAGAAAGTCGGCCTGCTCCACCGTCTCTACCCCTTCGCACAGGGTTTGGATGCCTAGCCGTTTGGCCATGTCGATTATGGCAGCAACGATGGTGCTGACGCTTGGATTGCTTGCAAAATTGCGCAGGAAAATCATGTCGATCTTGATCAGGTCAAAATTGTAGCTCTGCAGGTTGTTCAAGCTGGAATAGCCAGAGCCGAAGTCATCCATCCAGACGTCATAGCCTGCCCGCTGGAATTCACGCATGGCCCGCATCAGCGCTTCTGGCGCCGTAGTCAGGGTTGACTCAGTAACTTCAATTTTCAAAAGCTTGGGACTGAGGTCATACTTGCGCCGCAAGCGGTCGACTTCCTTAAAGATGTCACAGACCTGAAAGTCAATCCGGGACAGGTTGACGGAAATCGGGATCATCGGCTCATTTTCGTCCTTCATTCCCCGGATAATCTGGCAGGTCTGCTCAATAATGCATAAGTCCAGGCGGTGGATCAGATTGGCTTCTTCCAAGACCGGAATAAACAGGCCTGGGCTCAGTACCCCTTTTTCCGGGTCAACCCAGCGAGCCAGAGCTTCCGCCCCGCAGAGCTTGCCAGTAATGGCCCGCATTTCCGGCTGGAAATAAGCCTGAATCCAGCCTTCCCGCAGAGCTTCATTGAAGTGAGTCAAAACGTAGTCGCGGGAATCATACTTGTCCTTGACCTTCTGGTCGTAGACGCAGCAAAGCTGCTGGCGGTTGCCGGCCATGTACTTCAGGGCCTTTCTGGCATTGTCGACCGCCGTCATCGGATTAGCGATTTTCTCCTGGCAGTAGTAGATTCCGGCATGCACCCCGTCAGACCAGCCATGGGTGCTGTCCATCACGTCCTTGGCCACCCGCTTAAGCTTGGGGAGCAGGTTGTGGTCAGCCGTAACCATGACGAAATGGTCTTCCACGAAGCGCACCAAGAGGCTGTTTGGAAAAGCCGCCCTGATGATCCGGGCCGTCGTGCGCAAGAGCTGGTCGCCCTTGGCATAGCCAAAGTGGTCATTGTAGGCATGCATCCCGTAGATGTCAAAAAAGACCACGATCGGCGTCTGCCCGCTTTCCTGAAGCTCATTCAGGTATTTTTGCGCGAAGCTTTGAAAGTAGTTGGTATTGGGCAAGCCGGTCAATCGATCCAGGAAATAGTCGTCTTCTTGGCTGGTCAAATAAGCCTGGTCAGTCAAAAACAGCCTTTCCTGCTGCTTGGTCAAGTCAACGTATTCAACCATGATCAATTCCGATTCAGCCGCCTTCAGCTCCCGCTTACGCTCAAGCAAGGCCGGCAGGCAGGACAGGTCACTGGCAATCGTGCCTTGCATCAATTGGGAGCGACTTTGGCCCAGCATCTGACACAGACCGTCAGAAACCAGCAGCAATTCCCGTCCCTCTGGTCCGGTTTGGTAGATCGCGATTGGGATGCTCAGGCTTTCATAGCTTTCCCGAACTTTTGGGTCGAATTCATAGCGCTCCATGCTTAGCGCCTCCTTTAGTCAACTGTTTCTTATTTTTATATTATATCATTTGTGTCTCAAGCTTAGACCGACTTCAGCCTTTGCGCTGCTTTCTATTAGCAATTTTCCAGATGCCTTTAAGCCCTTTTAAAGAAAAGTGCGTTAATTTTAACAATCCGTTCATGTTGATTTCATAGTAAATGCGAGCTATTTCTTTATTATTTTAGGTCTGCTACACTGGAAGTAGCTTTTTAAGCTTTAGCTGTAATTTTAGGAGGAAAAAATATGAAAAAGACCAAGACCTTTTTGGCCGCTGGCACAACCATGCTGGCAGCCTTGGCCTTGACGGCCTGTGGCGGCTCCAACTCTTCATCCGGCAGCAAGGACGTGCTGAATTGGGAAGAATCAGCCGAAATCCCAACCATGGACTTGTCAAAGGCAACTGACAGCGCCAGTTTCGTGCAATTGATCAACACTATGGAAGGCTTGTACCGGGAAAAGGCTGACGGCTCCCAAGAGCCAGCCCTGGCTACCAAGGAAACCGTCTCCAAGGACGGCAAGACCTACACCTTCACCCTGCGCAAGTCAAAGTGGAATGATGGCTCCCCAGTCACCGCCAAGGACTTCGTCTACTCATGGAGAAGAACCGTTGATCCGAAGACTGCTTCCCAATACGCCTACCTCTTCAGCGGCATCAAGAACGCGGACGACATCCAAAACGGCAAGAAGAAGCCGGAAACCTTGGGCATCAAGGCCGTAGGCGACTACAAGCTGGTCGTTACCCTTGAGCGGCGGATTCCTTACTTCAACAACTTGATGGCCTTTGGCTCCTTCTTCCCACAACAGGAAAAGGCCGTAGAGAAGTACGGCTCCAAGTACGGCACTGCTTCCAAGTACATGGCCTACAACGGTCCATTCGTCATGAAGGGCTGGAACGGCTCATCCCTGTCCTGGAAGCTGGTCAAGAACGACAACTACTGGGACAAGAAGCACGTCCACCTCAAGCAGGTCAACTACAGCGTGCAAAAGACTCCTTCAACCGCCTACAACCTCTACCAGTCAAACAAGCTTGACGCTGTTTCCCTGGATGCTGAGCAAAGCAAGCAATTGAAGAGCGTTAAGGGCTACACCCTCTACCCACGCGGGACTACCTTCTACATCCAGTTCAACCAGTACAAGAACAAGTACCTGCAAAACGCCAACATCAGAAAGGCCCTGTCCCTGGCCATCGACCGTCCAGCCCTGTGCAAGGTGCTTGGCGGCAACAACACCGTAGCCAAGACTTTGACTCCAGCCAAGCTGACCACGGTCAACGGCTCTGACTACATCAACATGATCGACAAGAACGACGAGCAGTACGCGACCTACAACAAGAAACTGGCTCAAAGCTACTTGAAGAAGGGGATGAAGGAACTCGGCGTAAGCAAGCTGAGCTTCAAGCTTTTGTCAGACGATACTGACGGGGCCAAGAAGTCAACTGAAGCCATGCAATCAAGCATCGCTGACACCTTGCCACGAGTTTCCATCTCAACTCAAAACCTGCCATTCAAGACCCGGCTGGCCAGAACTGACGCTGGTCAATTCGACATGGTCGTTACTGCCTGGGGCGCTGACTTCGCTGACCCAATCTCCTTCCTGGACCTGTTCACCAGCAAGAACGCCCAAAACGGCGGTCACTGGTCAAACAGCCAGTACGACAAGCTGATCCTCGAATCAAAGACGACCGGCTCAAACGACCAACGCTGGAAGGACCTCAGCCAAGCTGAAGGCGTGCTGCTGAAGGACGTCGGCATTTCACCACTTTACTCCAGCACCAGCGCCTGGATCGTTCGCCCAGGCATCAAGCACTTGATCAACCTGCGCGACCACTGGGACTTCAAGTACGTCACGATCGAAAACTAAGCGTGGCCATCCTAGCTAGAAACGCTAAACTAAAATACTGAACTAATTGCAACTTGGCACTCATCTACTTTAGATGAGTGTCTTTTGCTTGCTGTTGAAAAAACAGCCGCAGCCGAGCACATTTCGGGAACCATTTTTTGAAAAAGTACCTAACTAACTCAAAATCCGCGCTCGCCGCACCAGCCACTGCCCAAAGCTTTCTGATTGGTCCAGGCAATGTTGCAATGCTATAATTGGCGGGCAAACTATCAAAACAGGAAGGACGTTCAAGCCACCATGTACAAAGTCGTTAAAAAAGATACCATCAACGCAGACCGCTTCACGATTATCCAGGAAAAAGTCGAAAAAGACGGTCAGATTGCCCCTTTTTCCTATGTCACGATTGGCTTTGGCATCTCCATCATCCCCTTCGTTGACGAAGATCACGTCTTAGTCCTGAAGGAATACCGCCACCCAGTCGGCAGCTGGCAATACGAGTTTCCAAGCGGCGGCATCGATGAGGGCGAAGAAGCCAGCGCGGCCGCCAAGCGGGAATTATTGGAAGAGACTGGCTATGAAGCCAGCGAAATCATCCCTTTGGGCTTCACCTACCCTTCCTTTGGCTCTACCAATGAAAAAATCACCCTCTTTGCGGCCAAGGCCAGCAAGGCCGCGGCTCCTCAGCGGGAGATCCTGGAAGAGATCAAGGGCGAGATCATTTCTACCGACCAGCTGGAAGATCTAATCGCCAGCGGCCAATTTGCCCACGGGGCCGGGGAAGTTGCCTGGCTCAAGTGGCTGCTCTACCAAAAGCGCCAAGGGCAACACTAAGCCAAATCAAATAAAAAGCAGACCAGACCGCTTAAGGTCTAGTCTGCTTTCTTTATTTTTCCAGCCAGCAGTCACGCAATTCCTGGCAGGTCTGGGCAAATTCTCCGCCAAACAGGCTCTTCTTGGACCAGATAAAGCTGAAGCCGTGGCTGGCCGAGAAGTCAGCCAAGTCCAACTCCCGCAGCGTCCCCTGCTCCAGGTCTTTCGCGACCGCGGCCTTGTAGAGAAAACTGATCCCGCAGTCGGCCTTCACCAGTTCAATGATGGTGTGCATGTTCTCCAGCTGGATGAAGTGGGCAAAATTGCTCAAAGCAAAATTCTCCTGCTCCAAGCCCCGCTCCAGGATATTTCTAGTGCCTGAGCCCGGCTCTCTGACCAGCAGCCTTTCTGAGAACAAGTCTTCCAGCCGCTTGGGCGGGGTCTTAAAGACGTGCTGCTTCGCGGCCACCCCGATGAACTGCTCCTTGGCCAGCGGCAGCTCGGCATACAAGTCGCGCGGGAAATTGCCTTCGACCAAGGCAAAGTCCAGGCTGCCGTTTTGCAGCTGCCTGAGCAGGCTGGCCGTGTTGGCGCAGGTCACCTTGATATTGACGCCAGGATGGCGCTTGACATAGACGGCCAGAATCTTGATCAGGGCCGTCTCCCCAATCGTCTTGGTGACCCCAAAGGTCAAAGTCCGCAAATCATCATTCTTAAGCTGGTTTTTGATCCGCCGCTCGTCATTGGCCAAGTGCCGCATGGCCTGCTCCAGCAACTTTCCCTGCGGGGTCAGGACCAGATTGCGCCCATCCCTGGCAAAAAGCTTGACCCCATACTCGCGCTCCAGATACCTGATCTGGGTGGAAACCGCGGGCTGGGTCAGGTTCAACTGGCGGGCCGTCTCCGTAAAGTTGAGCAGCTGGCAGGCCGTTAAAAAAGTCTTGACGCGAAAGTCCAGCATAAAATTCCTCCTGTCATCCATAATTTATTTTTATCGCTAGCAAAAAATATACAATTTCTCATTTGCGTTGGCAAGCAATATACTGAAGCGGAAGCTAATTTGGAGGTAAAAAATCAATGCAATGGTTCAAAAGAAATTTGCCAGGTCTCTTGGTCTGCTTAGGCATCTCAATTCCGGCCTGGCTCTTGGGGGAAGCCTTCCCCGTAATCGGCGGCCCCGTCATCGCGATCCTGTTCGGCATGGTCATCGCCCTCTGCTGGACTGACCAGGGAAAAGCCGCCGAAGGAATCAAGTTCACGTCAAAAATCATCTTGCAGGCAGCCGTCGTTCTGCTGGGCTTTGGCATGAATTTAGGGGTCATCTTAAAGACAGGCGGCCAGTCCCTGCCGATCATTATCTGCACGATCTCCGTGTCGCTTTTGCTTGCCTGGGGCTTGCACAAGTGGCTGAAGATCCCTTTCAATATTTCCACCCTTGTTGGCGTGGGCTCATCCATCTGCGGGGGCAGCGCCATCGCGGCAACCGCGCCAGTGATTGATGCTGATGATGACGAAGTGGCGCAAGCCATCTCCGTGATCTTCTTCTTCAACGTCCTCGCCGCCATCTTTTTCCCAATGCTGGGCAAGGCGATCGGCTTTGACACCCTGCACGGCGATGCTTTCGGCATTTTCGCGGGCACGGCCATCAACGACACGTCTTCCGTAACCGCGGCCGCCGCTACCTGGGACTCCATGTTCAAGCTGGGCACGGCCACTTTGGACAAGGCAGTCACGGTCAAGCTGACACGAACTCTGGCTATCATCCCCATCACCCTGGCTTTGGCCTTCATGCGGGCCAAGCAGGCGCGAAAAGACGGCAGCCACGCGAATGGCTTCAGCTTCAAGCGGGCCTTTCCAACTTTTATTCTCTACTTCATCCTGGCCGCGGTCATCACGACTATCGCCACCAGCCTAGGAGTCAAGGCCGCGGTCTTTGTTCCTTTAAAGACCCTGAGCAAGTTCTTGATCGTCATGGCCATGGCCGCGATCGGCCTGAATTCAAACCTGATCAAGCTGGTCAAGTCCGGCGGCAAGCCGATCCTGCTGGGCGGGGTCTGCTGGATCGGGATCACTCTGGTCAGCCTGGCCATGCAGCATATGATGGCTATTTGGTAAAAAAAAGAAGTCCGCGAAGAACTCGCGGGCTTCTTTCTTTAATGTGATTAAGTAGAGCGCGGTCTGCGCCCGGCAGCCAAGGATCGAAAAGAAGAGCATGACGGCCACGAAGACTGAGCCGGACAAGTAGTCGGCCGGCTTCAGCCAATCTATTTTATTTTTCATTCCTAGTTTTGATATACCTACTACAGTTTAGCCAGGTCTTCCGCGGAATCAGCGCAGCTTTTCTTCAAATTGCTTCTTAACGCCAAAATTGTAGACCAGCACGTAGCCCATCACGGCCCCGAAGCCAGCCTGCAGGCATTCAAACGGGAATTTGATCAGCGAGATTGCCGGAGTGGCATAGATGAAGGCCCGGCCAAGGGTGTAGCCAGTGACCATGACCGCTGCCCCAGCCAGAATGCCCAGCATGACCTTGCCGCGGTTCTTAGGATACTTGCGGGCAACATAAGCAATGATCATTGCTTCCAAGCCGTGTGAGAAGAGACTGACAAACATTGGTGCCGGGTAGAACAGGGCATCACCCAAGAAGGCGCCGACGCCGCCGACCACAAATGCCTCCGATGGCATAAGCATCAAAGCTGAAGCCACGATCACCACGTCATTGAAGTAAAGGTGACCGCCAGGTACTGGAATGCTGAAGGATGACAAAGCAACGTTCATCGCCATCAATACAGCAACTACAACTGTTCTTTTAATCGACCAAGCTTTATTCATATTTACTATTTCTCCTTTCTCGGCTTAAGCAGTTTTTAAGATCAATGCCTTTATCATAATCTTTTAATTTTATTTTGTAAAGCGTTAAGATCAATTAACTTACTTTTTGTCAAAGAAAGGTCCGCCAGTGATTTGGTTGCGGCCGTTCTCCTTGCTGCGGTACAAGAACTTGTCGGCCGTGTTGACCAAGCTCCAGAACGCTTGCAGGTTTTCTGGCCGCCCCCAGGTGTAGCCGCCTGAGATATGGATATCCACGATGATGCCTAGGATATTGCTTTGAAGCAGGTCCTGGCGGATAACCTGGTCCCGGCGCCGGAGCTCGCTTTCCGGCACATAGTCGCAGATCACGAGGAACTCGTCGCCCCCATAGCGGTAGCAGTGCTCGTCGCCATAAACGTCGCGGATGGCCTGGCTGACCGTCTTCAGGGTCTCATCCCCGAAGCGGTGGCCATAGTTGTCGTTGATCAGCTTGAACAAGTCAATGTCGATGATCATCGCGACGATTTTCTTGCCGGCAAAACGGTCAATGAAATCATGGTCTAGCGCCCAGCGGTTTCTGAGGCTGGTCAAAGAGTCCTGCAGGGCTTCTTTTTCCAGTTCATCGATCTTGTCCTGCCGCTCAGAAACGTCGATAAAAAAGCCTGCCAGACCCACGATCTGCTCTTCGCTGTAGAGCGGCGCCCTGTAGGCCACGATGGTCTGACTCCGTCCCTTGGCGATCGTCGTGCCCCAGCTGCGGGCTGGCTGGCCGTGCAGAACTTCTTCCTCAGCCTTTCTGAAGGCTTCAGTCTGCTCATTCCAGGCCATGTCGTCATCGGTCTTGCCCAAGACGTCATCCAGCTGCAGGCCGTAATAGTCCAAAAAGCGCTGATTGACGCCTAAAAAACGGCGCTTGGTGTCCTTCCAGAAGACCCCAATGTCTTTTGACCTGAAGACGGCATCCCACAGGTTGCCCTTGTAGATCTGCCCAGGAATAGTCTCCAAGCGATCAACCAAGGCTTCAGTCTGCCGGTTCGCTTCATTGGTCTCCCCTTCAACGTAGTCGACGATCAGGTAGCCTTGACCATTGAATTCAAGGACTTGGCTCTGGGCTAAAAACTTCCGCTTCTTGCCCTTGATAGTCACGTGCACTGACCGGGGCTTGCCGTTCTCACATGGCACTTCATTCTGCCCGCTAGCCAACTCGTTGGCGATGCTTTCGCGGTCATGGCCCAGCAGGTCACAGAAGCCTTGAGAGATAAGCCAAGGGTACTTTTCTTTCCCCTTAACCTTAAAAAAGACCAGAGCTAGAGGCGAGGCTTCATAGATGCGGCGCAGCTCAGCTTCGTCTGTCAGCCTTCGTTTTTCCATTTATCCCGCTCCTTCCTGGCAGCTTTGCCTGCATTTTGTATATTTTAATTCTAACATCTTTGCCTGACCGATAAAATAACTACAGACAAAGAAGAAAAGCGAAAAAAGACGCGAACCACCGGGAATGGATCGCGTCTTTTTTGGCAATATTTCAGTTGTAGAACCTAAAATTACAATGATTTCATTTTTTCTAAACAAACTAGAAGCGGTGCTTCTCGTCTCTTCTGTAGGCCACGTACTTAATGTTCAGCAAGTCCATCGCGGTGATGTTGTGGGAAACAGAGTTTGAGCCGTATGAGCCAGTCCCCAAAGTCAGTGATGGCATCAGGTTGTTGTAGATCCCGCCGATCCCGCCGAGGGCAGCTGGACTGTTGACCAGGATCCGGCAAGCTGACATCTTGAAGGCAAATTTCTTCAAAACGTCGACGTCGTGGGTGTGGATGCCGGCAGTGTGGCCGCGGCCGCCGTAGTTCAGCAGGGCGGTACAGATCGTGAAGGCTTCAGATTGATCCTTGGCCTTGTACATGGTCAAAACTGGGGACAGCTTTTCGGCTGACAGTGGGTGACCCTTGCCGACGCCGTGGTATTCGGCGATGACGACCGTCGTGTCTTCTGGAACATCAACGCCGCACATCTTGGCGATTTGGTAGGCGCTCTTCCCGGCCATTGGCCCGGCAACCGTGCCGCGGCGTGGGTCGATGAAGTGTTCCTCGAACTTCTTGGTTTCGTCCTTGGACAGGAAGTAGCACTTCTTTTCGGCGAACTTTTGCTTAACTTCATCGTAGACGTCAGCATCAACTACGACTGAGTTTTCTGAAGCACAGATCATCCCGTTGTCAAAAGTCTTGGAAAGGACGATGTCGTTGACTGACTGGTCAAGGTCAGCGGTCTTTTCAATGTATGAAGGGCCGTTGCCTGGGCCAACGCCCAAGGCTGGCTTACCAGTTGAGTAGGCTGCCTTGACCATGCCTGGGCCGCCAGTAGCCAAGACCATTTGCACCTTTGGGTTGTTCATCAAAGCGGTCGTAGCCGTCAAGCTTGGCTCAGTGATCCATTGAATCCAGTCTTCTGGAGCGCCGGCAGCAACAGTCGCGTCGCGGATCAATTCGGCCGTCTTCACGCAGGACTTTTGAGCTTGCGGGTGGAAGCCGAAGATGATGGTGTTCTTTGACTTCATGGCGATCATGGCCTTGAAGATAACCGTTGAGGTTGGGTTGGTAACTGGAGTAACCCCAGCGATGACGCCGATTGGCTCAGCGATCTTCACGATCCCGGCCTTTTCGTCTCTTTCAACCACGCCGACTGTCTTCATGTCCTTCATTGATTCCCAGATGGTTCTTGAAGCGTATTCGTTCTTGGCAGTCTTGTCAATGACCTTGCCTCGGCCAGTTTCTTCAACAGCCAGCTTAGCCAGTTCTTCGGCGTGTTCAACGCCAACATTTTCGATAACTTGACACAGGTGGTCGACTTGCTCTTGGGTGAAGTCATCCATCTTGCTCAAAGCAATATGTGATTTATTAGCTAAATCATCAATATGACGGTAGATTTTCTTGTTTTCCTCTTCTTGTTCTTTGTCGGTATGTGTAGTAGTTACAGCCATTTTTCTGATTCTCCTACTCGGTTTCTCGTTCGGGTTTATTTGTGATTCATTTCTCAATTACTATCATAACAGCATTTTTTTAAAAGAAAACCCCTTTTTTCGGCAGATTTTTCTGCACAAAGATCTTGATTTATCAACAATTCGGCCCTTTGGGCAATGAAAGCGCTAACTTTTTATGGAATTGTGAGAAAATTAACTTTTATTGTTCTTTAAAGAACTTAAATATGGGAGGATTTTTTAGCAAATTTAAAAGTGACTTTCATATATCAACAGCACTTTTCCCCATTTTGTAAGCATTTCCGGATTCAAGCTCATTTTTGACAAACTTTTCCAGCTGTCAGCCTTAACAGCACCGGCCTCTATCGCCAATATCTGTTACCACTTTCACATTTTCTGTTAAAAATGAGTCCGTTAAGGCAAGGTCGTTCAGCTTTGACTTTGGCTGCAGTGTTTTTCGGGACCGTATTGCTCGTTTTTGGCTTCAATTGGGGATTTTTCGGGAACGCACTGCGCGATTTTAGGCTTTGTTGGGGACCTTTCGAAGTCCAATTCCCTAAAAGTCCCCAACTGCGGCGTTTTTTCCAAAAATTCGATCGCCAAACAAAAACACTCATCTTAAGTTAGATGAGTGTCCTACGTTCACAGTTATCTTGGCTAGGCGAAGTCGGTCAGTTCTTCGGCGCGGTAGCGGGTCGTGTCAGGGATCGTTTCGCTTGGATCGCCCTTGCCGATGGCAATCGCCATGACTGGCACGAATTGGGTTGGGTCCAGGTCAAAAGCTGCGGCCGCCTTAGCCGAGTCATAGCCAGCCATCGCGTTGGTGTCATAGCCATGGGCCCGGGCCACCAGCATGAACTGCATGGAGACCAAGGCTGCGTCAACCAACGCATCAGCCAGCAGCATCTGCTGGTCGGCATTCTTGTACAAAGGCAGGAAGGTGCCAACTGCCGCGTCGCGTGCCTCCTGGCTGACCTTGCCCGCCTTCAGCATCCCGTTCCACAAGTCTTCATACTTCTTCCAGGACTTGGTATTGCCAAAAACCAGCAAGATAGCGCTGGCCGTGTCAACTTGCGGATAGTTGAATGGCATGAAGTAGCCATGCAGCTTCTCGCGTCCTTCCGGACTGTCAACGACAACGAACTTCCATGACTGCAGGTTGCAGGCGCTTGGTGCCTGGACGGCCTCATTCAGCATCTGCAGCAGCTCTTCGTGGCTGATCTTCCGGCTTGGGTCAAAGTGGCGGACTGATTGCCGGCCCAGCACGATCTTCTCAAAATCATTTTCTTTAAACATTTTATTTCTCCTTTTTAAGCATCACATAGCGCAAAACGTAAGCGCTTTTTCCAACTCTTATTCTAACTTATTTTTGGCCAAATCCCAAAAAAGAAGCAGCCGCGAATCACTCGCGACTGCTTCTGCAATCTCTGTTTATCTATCGCTGCCGCTTCTAATCGCCAATATAAAAATCATTGGTCAGGTTATCGCGGTACTGCCCTGACGCCAGCGGCAAGTTCAGCTTGTACTTCTTCAAGACGCGCAGGGTATTGACGTAGCTCTTGTAGACCGGATAATCCTGGCCGACCTTCGTACCACTGACGCTGACGGTCACGGTCCCGATTTCCTCGGTCTTCTTGGCCATCAGCCAGCTCCACTTGCTTTCCAGGTCCTTCTTGTAGGCGGTCCGGAATTCCTTGTAAAGCTGCTTGCTCTTCAAGCTCTTGGTGCTGTAGCCATTGGTGTTGGACAAGCGGATCACGTTCTTGCTGGTCAATAGAGCCTGGTCCTGGTAGAGCTGGTAGTAGCTCTTTCTAAATTCCGCGGACTGGGAAACCCCTTGGAAGTACTTGTCCATCGCCTTCATGCTGATGTCATAGTAGCGGCGGATCTGCTTGCCATTCTTCAAGCGATAGATTACGTACATGTCAAATTCGCTTGAAGAATCGAGGCCGCGGTCCTTGACAGCCTTCTTTGCCCCTTCCTTGCCCAAGTCATAGGCCAAAGCCGGGTCCAGCTTCATCTGTGAGCGGTACTGGAAGGCTGAAACCTCTTTGCCGCTAGCCATGTATTTGTCCGTGTAGTAAGTTGACCAATAATCGCGGGCCGGTGGAAAGACGGCCATCGAAGCCACCTTGTCTTGGTCCGGCACATAGGCATCATGCTTGTAAGACGCGTAGTCCATGGCGCCAAAGACGGCCAGGCCAATGGCAGTCAAAAGCAAGTTGCAGACAAAGCGCTTTTTCCAAGCCATGGCATCGAAGCGGTAGATCACCTGCAAGATCGCTCCCAAGACCAAACCAGCCAACAAGGCCAGGGCAAAAGTTGCCGGCAGGTTCTTGGAGAACATGCTGTAGCCAAAGGAGGCGGCCAGAATCGTCCCCAGAACTACCCCGCTGACAGTCACGACCGTTTCGCACCACTTAAAGGACAGGGCCTGTCCCGCCGTCTCGCTGCCGCGCTTTTGCAGGGCCCAGTAGGCCAAGGCCAGGTAAGCCAGACCCAGCAGGCAGTTCAGCCAGAACATGTAAGGCTGCGGGTGTTCGTGGCCAATCGTGACCAAAGCGTAAGGGTTGGTAAAAACATGCTTGAAGACGTTGGTCCCAACCGTCGTGGTGCACAACGAGTGGTAGTACACCGCTGCCACGCAGCGGACCAGCAGCTCAAAGAGCATGAAGTAGGCCGTGCCTAAGATGGCCACAAAGGTATTGCCGGTCAAGGTCATGGCCAAAACCGTCAAAGCATATGAAGCCAGATAGACGCCAAAGCACAGGAAGTAATAGACCGCCGCATCCGCAAAGATCTGCCCCAAGTGCGGGCCGGTCATGCCAGCGGTCTCCAAGATCCCCAGCAGCATGAAGATGGCAGACAAGGCCGCGTAAGCGAGCACGCTGTTCAGCACGATCCCGAAAAAGCGCTGCTTTCTGGTCAAAGGCTGGCTTTCATAAAAATCAACCTGCTTTTCCACATGCAGGTAGTGGAAGCTGTCCACCCCCAGGTAAATCCCCAGAAAAAGGACGACCAGCGTCCAGATAAAGTTGTCTGACGAAAAATTCTTGTTGACGTTCTGCCAAATGTTGGCATGGTTGACGTCACTGATGAACATGACTGGGACGATGATATCCGCCATAAACATGGCCAAGGTCATGACGGCCAGTGGCACCTTTCGGTGGGTCAGGTATTCCTTCTGTGAAAATCTCAGCTTATTTGAGGATGAGCTTGCGCGTGTCATAGCCTACCGCCTCCGCTTCTGAAATAAAGATTTCCTCCAAGGTCAACGGCAAGACCTCAAAGAAAGTCATTGGTACATGGTCAAAGACTGCCTTGACGTCGCTGGCTTCCCCGCGCACCACCAAAGTGTGCAGGCGGCCACGGGTCCGGTGGTCGACCACGGTCAGCTTGGCCAGGACCTCCTTGGCGTCTTGCTCGTTCTTGAAGACGCACTGCAATTTCTGGATGCCCAGCTTCATGTCGGACAAGTCCTCTGACAAGAGCAGCCCGCCCTTGTGCAGGAAGCCGATATGATCACAGAAGTCTTCCAATTCCCGCAGGTTGTGGGAGGCAATGATCGGCGTCAAATGCCGGCGCTCCATGTCTTCAGCAAACAGGCTCTTCATGCTCTGCCGCATTACTGGATCCAGTCCGTCAAAGACTTCATCCAGCAGCAGGTAGCTGGTGTTGGCGCAGATCCCCAGCAGGATGGCCAACTGCCGCTTCATGCCTTTTGAGTAGCTGCTGATCCGGTCTTTTGGCTCCAATCCAAAGTCCTTGAGCAGCTCGTCAAAGCGTTTTTTGTCAAAATCCAAATAGATGGTCATCATATAGCGGGCCATCGTTTCCGCGGTCGCGTTTGGAAAAAAGTAGGGGTCATCCGCTACAAAATAGATCTTCCGCTTGGCTTCCGGGTTCTCGTAGACGCTGTCTCCATCCAGCGTGATCGTCCCCCGGCTTGGCTTCAAGACCCCGGCCATCATCCGCAGCAGGGTACTCTTCCCGGCTCCGTTGGTCCCGATCAGGCCAAAGACGCGTTCGTCATCGATGCCCAAAAACAGGTCCTTGATCGCGGTCTTGTCGCCATATTGCTTGCTAACGCCGTCAATCTCGATCATTTTTCTCAACCTCCTCTATCGCTTGCTCCATCATTTCCTTTGGCTCAATCCCCAAGTCGCGGGCCTGAACCAACAATTCAGCAATTTTCCCTTTCAGCTCCACAATCTTTTGCTCTTTCAGCGCATCATTCTCACGGACAAAGTTTCCCCGCCCCTTAACGCTGTACAAGTATCCCTCTCGCTCCAGCAAGGCGTAAGCTTTCTGCACCGTGTTCGGATTGGTCGACAATTCCATCGCCAGCTTTCTGACTGAAGGCAGCTGCTCATTTGCCTGCAGCACCCCGGTCAAGATCAGCGACTTATACTTGTCGGCAATCTGCTCATAGATTGGCCGGCTGTCTAAGTAATCAATGAAGTCCACAAGCCTCCTCCTTTCGAACGCCCTCGTTCACTGTTCTTACTGTACTATTTATTCTAGTACACTTGTAATGCAAAGGCAAGTATTAAAAACACCCAACTGCAGCGCTTCTCCAGGAAATCTTCGTGGTTCAGCAAAAAGTGGACTCTTATTTTGAAAAAAGTGACTTGGGGCAGTATAAAGCGGGGCTCGTATTTCAAAAATGTGGCTTGGTTCAGTATAAAGCGGGGCTCGTATTTCGAAAAAACGGCTTGGTTCAGTATAAAACGGGGCTCATATTTCAAAAATGTGGCTTGGTTCAGTATAAAGCGGGGCTCGTATTTCGAAAAAGTTGCTTGGTTCAGTATAAAACGGGGCTCAAAGCAATGATTGTCCTCGATTTTACCGCAGCCAAGCACAATTTGAGAAAAATAATCCCCGTTTTTTACGTAGCCAAGCACAATTTGAGAAAAATAATCCCCGCTTTTTACGCAGCCAAGCACAATTTGAGAAAAATAATCCCCGTTTTTTACGTAGCCAAGCACAATTTGAGAAAAATGCTCCCCGCTTTTTACGCAGCCAAGCACAATTTGAGAAAAATGCTCCCCGCTTTTTACGCAGCCAAGCACAATTTGAGAAAAATAATCCCCGTTTTTTACGTAGCCAAGCACAATTTGAGAAAAATAATCCCCGCTTTTACCGCAGCCATGGACGTTTAGGCAAAAAGTAGCCCCGTTTTTACCGCAGCCATGGGAATTGGAGCCCCGTTTTTACCGTAGCCATGGGAATTGGAGCAAAAAAAAGAGCCAGACCTAAGTCTGACTCTTTAAATCGCGCGGCAATTACCTATCCTCGCAGGCAGTTTCCCACCAACTACTTTCGGCGTGAAGAAGCTTAACTGCTGTGTTCGGCATGGAAACAGGTGTATCCTTCTTGCCATTATTACCACACTAACGGTCCATGCGGGATTTGAACCCGCGATCTCCTCCGTGACAGGGAGGCGAGATAAACCACTGCTCCAATGGACCAAATTGCGGGAGCTGGATTTGAACCAACGACCTTCGGGTTATGAGCCCGACGAGCTACCAGACTGCTCCATCCCGCGATAATAAAAAGGAGGATGTGGGATTTGAACCCACGCAGGAGTTGCCCCCTCTAACGGTTTTCAAAACCGTCCCCTTAAGCCACTTGGGTAATCCTCCAAATGTGGTGATTGATAGTTATTCTTTTTATGCCTGGCGGCAATGACCCGTACGAGATTTGAACTCATGTTACCGCCGTGAAAGGGCGGTGTCTTAACCACTTGACCAACGGGCCGAAAATAAATGGAGGATATAGGGCTCGAACCTATGACCTCCTGCTTGTAAGGCAGATGCTCTCCCAGCTGAGCTAATCCTCCATATTGCTATTATTGTGCCGCTTGGGCACTAAGCGGAAGACGGGATTCGAACCCGCGACCCCCACCATGGCAAGGTGATGTTCTACCACTGAACTACTTCCGCATATCGCCTTAACTCCGCCTGTCAGACTCGAACTGACGACATCCTGATTAACAGTCAAGCGCTCTACCAACTGAGCTAAGGCGGAATGTCGCGCGGCAGCGCCCTATCCTCGCAGGCAGTTTCCCACCAACTACTTTCGGCGCGAAGAAGCTTAACTTCTGTGTTCGGCATGGGAACAGGTGTATCCTTCTTGCCACTGCCACCGCACTCTTTTCTTTGAGCTTGCACGCTCAAAACTGAATACTCTCATCCAAGCAAAACCGGATTGCCTCGCTTTGGTCAAGTCCTCGACTGATTAGTACCGGTCCGCTCCAAGCCTCACGGCTCTTCCACTCCCGGCCTATCTACCTCATCGTCTCTGAGGTGTCTTACTTTCTTGAAGAAATGGGAAATCTCA
>NZ_VUMX01000020.1:0-39669 GCF_009695985.1 Lactobacillus porci | reverse complement strand
GTGGAAGCCATGTTCGAGAGCGTGAAAGAGATCTTCCAACTGACAGAAGAGCAGATGGAAAGGTTCACCAAAGCTTTCATTTCCCGCCTCCCGAAGTACATGCAAGAGGCTATATCGCCATCACTAGCAGCATAATTGAATATTTACTGGTTAAACTATTGAGTTTTCAAGGCTTCATAGTTCTTTTTGGTGTGGGAAGTTTAAGTTTCTTATCATATTCGCTTGTAACTTTCCTTTCTAAAACATAACTGAGTTAATACTCGTTTATATCTTAACACTAAACCACGCCAATAGGAAACCCCTTTCAAAAGATGAACGAATTACAATTCAAGTGATGCATTCTATTGACTGCTCAAATCGTGTATGATCAAAAGAGGCACTGTATCCCTTTATATCGGAAATGTGAAACGCAAGACAAAGTTGTCAAGGGGCAAATGACTTATGAGCGCCATAGACGCGAATGCGGCCGTAAGAGCTTGTTCCTTCATCGAAAAGTTCATCAACTATGTATCACAGGTTTCCATAAGCGAGGCTGGTCTCTTGATGCCTGAGTTGGCTATGCTTTAGCCGAAGGCACCTTCCCAAAGGATCAGGTCGTGTCTACCAAGACTCTGTACAACTACGTTGACCTTGGCCTTATGGACATCACGGCCTCCCAAAAAAGGTAAAACGCAATACCAAGGCTCGCCTTATTCGTGCAAACAAGCGCATTCTAGGCCGAAGCATCGATGAACGTAGTCCTAGAATCGATACTCGTAAGGACTTTGGCCACTGAGAATGTGACCTAGTTCTTGGACACAAGACCAAGAATGATGTGCTGCTTACTCTGTATGAACGGGAGACACATCGCTTCTTCATGATCAAGATTGAAGATAAGACTTCAGTCAGCATCATGAAGGCATTTGACAAGATTCGCGAGTTTTATGGATCCAAATGGAACAGAATCTTTAAGTCTATCACAACCGATAACAGCTCCGAGTTCGCGAATCTATCAAATCTTGAGCAAGTTTCCAAGACGCTTGTGTACTATGCTCACCCTTATACATCCTGTGATAAAGGTAGCGTAGGAGGCCGCACCGGGCTTATCAGACGCTATATTCCTAAGGGAAATCGGATGGATAAATGCAGCGCGGAAGACATTGCTAAGATCGAAGTATGGTGCAACTCTCTTCCTCGAAAGATCTTAAACTACAAGACTCCAGAAGAGTGCTTTGATACAGAGTTTGACCATATTTATTGGCGCAGATAGTCAAAATCTACCAGATGTTATTGGTAAGTGTTCAATTTATTCTTGCAATTGACGAAAGATTAGCACAGAGCATGACTGCATTTTTGAAGCTGATTTTTTCAGCCTCGTGAAAGTTAAGGTGTCCGAATATGCTTTTGGGATTGCACGCCTAAAAAGTAAAGGTGATGCGGATTAAGAGCCCCAAAAAATGCTCTTTTTTGGAATAATTTTGAGCAATTGCATAACTTTTGGTACGGTAAAACAGCCTCTTAAGAAGATTTTTGCTCTCTAACTGTAATATTTTAGAAATTAATCATCAAAAAGGCGCGATGCAAAGCGGTGTAATTGTACTTAAGCTGTTTTATTTTTTGGGATAGCTTATTTCAATACGCATGCATTTTCAGTATTTCAGATGACAAAAAGCATCCCCACGATGCATGGATTCTGACAATTCAGTTTTTCCGTGAGCGAGGATGCTTTTCTTTTTCCTTTCTAGTCGCAAAAAAGGTCGCTAGTTTCCTAGCGGCCTTTTCTGTTGTCCCAAAAGCATTGTTTCAGATGGAAAATGGCAACATCAAAACAATTAATTCAAGTCCGACATCACCGAAGCAACATAGATTGCGTTTCCGCTGGTGTATGTGCCAATGCCAATCACGAACTTTTTGCTAGAACTGTCAATGTAGCCCAAATAGTGTCCAACTGTATGGGGCGGGTTGGTCAGATTGTGCCGTTCGTGCCGAATATCACTCGCTTCGTAGTCGTCTTTTTCCGCTTGGACTGTATTATTTGTGTATGTCACAAATCGCTTGACCTGTTCTTTCAAAGGAAGGCCTGCATCAATTTCTAAGTAGCCTAGATCCTCGTCAGAAGTAACTCCAAATTGTTTGTATAAAGTCTTGCCGGAATGGTCGGTTGCGCCAGTTTCCGCAAACTGCTTTACCTTTTCTGCTGCTCTTTGATTTAGGTACGTCTGGTATTCCGGCGTGGTGTCCAGTGTTACCGGACTAACGTTGACCGCGCTCCGGAAGCCATTAATGACGACCAAAAGCTTAGTCCGAGCGCTGGCCTTGTCAGCCTTAGTCCAGTAGTTAAGCGTAGGCATGGTGATCTTGATCGTCACGATTTTCTTAGAGCCATCAGTGTAGGTCACGGGTATGTTGTAGATGCCGGATTGCCCGATAGCCGGACTGGCCTTCAAAGTGTACACGCCGTGTTCCAGCTCAGTAGTGACTTTGAACAGAACTTTTGAGTTGTCGACGGAAACGGACTTAATCGCATCAGACCCAAACTGAATTCTGCCCGTGTTTTTGTTTCTTAGTTTGAATGCAGTGCCACGATAGCTGGTTCCAGGCGTAATTCTGGCATCTTGAGCAATAAGCCCGTACTGATCGGCCTTTGGTCGCTGGATTAGGCGCAGCTTGACTTGGCGTCGATGAAAATCCCCCCGAAATCAGGACGCTAATTTCGGGGGGATTGCTGCTTATTAATATCTGTATCTGCGCCGAACCACTTCAAAGTACTTGTCGTTCTTGGACATCCGGTCGACCAAGATGAAAGAGACAATGAACAAGACGGCAATGAAGGCTAGGAAGACCCACTGCCAGTTAGCGTTCCGGATCGAGGCAATGTAGTCGTAGGCACCGTGAATCGCCGCCGGGACCACCACGGCTACAATCCGGCACAGCTTGGATTTAAAGTTCTTGCCCAAATAGGAGTACCCACGCCCCAAGCCATAGAAGACGCCCATGAAGACGCCAAAGCAGGCATGGCCAGGAATGGCCGTTACCGCTCTGACCAGGGCCGTTGAGAAGCCATAGTAGAGCACGTAGCTGATATTTTCCCATAAGGCAAAGCCCAAGGCCACGAAGACGGCATAGACCACGCCGTCATACTGGCAGTTGAACTCTTCATTATTCCACGACCGGCGCTTCAGGAAGAAGTACTTGCCACCCTCTTCCGCGTAGCCGACGATCACGAAATACATGATGATATTGTACAGTTCCGCCTTTTGCGAGACAAAGTTGACCAGGAGCGCGTTGCCCAGCCACTCAATTGCGCCGGCAACCACTGCCGCCCAGAAGCCACCCTTGACCATGTTCCAGAGCAAGTACGGGCTCTCTGGCTCCAGGCGGTCGGATTGGTAGACCTTGACCATCAGAAAGACGGCCGGAATCGTGGCCGCCAGAATCAGCAGCCAGTTGTAGATTAATATTGGTTCCAGAAAGAAGAAAAACATGTCACTCAAGACCTTTCACATTCAATTCTTTCCAATAATTATAGCAATTTCCGCCGACGGATTTGCGAAAATAAGCAATGAGTTCGAAATCACCTTATTTTCGAAGATTTGCCCCCTTTTTGGTCCGAAAACGTCCCAATTTGCCGCTGGTTTGCCGGTAAAAAATTCCCAAAAGCTAACTTTTTAATAATCGCCTTCCCCAAAGTTGAAAAAATTTAATTTTCATCCCCTATTTTCATCACTTGCGGAAGAATTCGCCCCTTCCTGTTCACATTGGTCTAATTTTATTCTATAGTATTTGCCATAAAGAAATTTACGAAAGAGCGAGGCAAAAAGAGACATGAAAGATTCACGCAGAATTGAAGCAGATTCCATCGGCAGCTTGGCCGTACCCGCAAAAGCTTACTACGGCGTACAAGCGGAGCGGGCCAGCCAGAACTTCAAGATCACCGGCTTGAAGATGAGCCCGGAATTTCTGAGCAACCTGGCCTTGATCAAAAAGGCCGCGGCCATGATCAACCACGAAATTGGTCTAATCGATTCTGACCAAGCCCGGGCCATTGAGCAAGCCTGCGACGAAGTGATCGATGGAAGGTTTTCAGAAGATTTCATCGTGGATCCAGTCCAAGGCGGGGCTGGGACGAGTGCCAACATGAACATGAACGAGGTCATCGCTAACCGGGCCAACGAAATCCTGGGCGGCGAAAAGGGCAAATACGACCTGGTCCACCCAAACGACAATGTCAACATGGCCCAGTCAACCAACGACACCATCCCCACTGCCGGCAAGATGACCACCATCGTCCTGGCTGAAAAGCTGGATGCCGAGCTCACCCGGCTGGAATACGCCTTAAAAGAAAAGGCGGCCGACTTCAAGGACATCATCAAGATGGGCCGGACCCAGCTGCAGGACGCGGTGCCAATGACCTTGGGCGACAGCTTCCACGGCTACGCCTCCATGGTAGTCCGCTGCAAAAAGCGCCTGGCCAAGGCAGTTGAGGAAATGCACGTCATCAACCTGGGCGGGACGGCCATCGGGACGGGGATCAACGCCTCCCAGTTCTACGAAGACCACATCGCCGACCAACTGAGCGAGCTTTTTGGCCGGAAAATGGTCCAAGCCGGCGACCTCTTTGACGCCACTGAAAACCTGGATTCCTTCGTTGAAGTCTCCGGCGCCTTGAAGGCCTTGGCCATCAGCTTGTCCAAGATGTCCAACGACCTGCGCCTCCTGTCCTCCGGCCCGCGCTGCGGCTTAAGCGAAATCAACCTGCCGGCCAAGCAGAACGGCTCATCCATCATGCCAGGCAAGATCAACCCAGTGATCCCGGAAGTCGTCAGCCAGGTCGCCTTCCTGGTCTGCGGCCACGACGCTACCATCACCATGGCCGCGGAAGCTGGGCAGCTGGAATTGAACGCCTTTGAGCCAGTTGTCTTCTACCAATTGTTTGAATCATTTACAGCCATGACCGGCGCAGTTGACACCTTGGTAACCAACTGTATCACCGGGATTACGGCCAACAAGGATCACTGCCGCCAGCTCAAGGAAGGCAGCGTGGGCATCGCAACCGTCCTTTGCCCATACCTGGGCTACCAGGAATCCGCCAAGATCGCCAAGCGGGCCTTGCGCGAAAGAAGAAGCGTCCGTGAGCTGGTCTTGGAGCAGCACCTGATGAGCCCGGACCAATTGGACATTCTGCTGAAATAGGCCGCGGCATTTCAATCCTAGTTTTCTGTCCTTAATTATTCCAATCTCAATCATCTCTTATTTCTACAAGCAGCTAAAGATCAAATCCATGTAAAGCAAGCTCAAAGAACTCTTAAGAAAGCGGCTGACTAACCCTTTCTTAAGAGTTTTTTGCTATCTTGGAAGGAGAATGAATTAGATGCGAGGTTATTTTATGAACGAAACAATCACACAGCTGATCCAGAACTATGGCTACTTGGCGATCGCCGGCCTGATCGCCCTTGAAAACATTTTCCCGCCGATCCCGTCAGAGCTGATTCTGACCTTCGCCGGCTTCATGACCCTGACCACGGGGCTGAACGCCTGGGGCGCGGTTGGGGCGGCCACTGCCGGGGCCCTCTTTGGGGCCTTGATCCTCTACCTCTTGGGCACCGCCTTTGACCGCCAGCGCTTAAACCGCTTGGCCGCCAGCCGCTTTGGCAAGCTCCTGGGGCTGTCTCCGGAAAAAATCGCCAAGACTGAGCGCTACTTTGTCAAGCATGGGAAGAGCGCGGCCTTCTTTGGCCGCTTCGTGCCGGTGGTCCGGAGCCTGATCTCCATCCCAGCGGGCATGAGCCACTTCTCCTTGCGCCATTTTATCGTCTTCACGACCTGCGGGACCTTGATCTGGAACACGGTCTTGATCTTCGCCGGCCGCCTGGCGGGCAGCGCCTATGAGCAGGTCATCGCCAACTACCAGTCCTTCGTGGCTCCAGTCCTCCTGGCCGGCGCCGTCTTGGCCATCTGCTTCTTTGCCTTTAAAAAGGCTAAAAAGGCCGGCAATTAGCTTGCTTTTAATAACTTTTTCTGAAAAAGTCTTGACTTTTATTAATTCCTGATTAGAATTTAATTTAACCGAATAACTTAAAGATGAAGAAGACAGGCGGCAGCACGCATTCTTTTAGAGAGCCAGTGGTTGGTGGAAGGCTGGCAGACCCTGCAGCTGTGCGCAACCCTTCTTCCAGATTGCCGGCTGAAATTCTTAGTAGGCTGGGACGTCGGCGGGACGTTACCCTGCTAGAGCATGCTAGTGCTCGAAAAGTGGTTCAGATTGAACAAGCTGGGTGGTACCGCGGAAAGAAGCCTTTCGTCCCTATGAAGTATAGGAGATGAAAGGCTCTTTTTGTCCCCATTTTTTTCAGAAAAGGTGAGATTTATGGCCAAGTTAGTTATTCCTAAGGATTACGATCCAAAGATGTCAATCAGAGAAACGGAAAAGGCGATCCGCTACATCCGCGAGACCTTCCAGAGCGAATTCGGGACGGCAATGAACCTGGAACGGATTTCTGCCCCGATGTTCGTTGAAAAGTCATCCGGCTTAAACGACAACCTGTCCGGCTGGGAGCAGCCAGTCTCCTTCACCCTGCACGACGGAGACGGCAGCGAGATGCAGATCGTTCACTCCCTGGCCAAGTGGAAGCGCTGGGCCTTGAAGCGCTACGGCTTTGGGGTCGGCGAAGGCCTGTTTACCAACATGAACGCCATCCGGAAGGACGAAGAAGTCCTGGACAACCTGCACTCAGTCTACGTGGACCAATGGGACTGGGAAAAGGTGATCAACAAGGAAGACCGGACGGAAGCCACCCTGCACCAGACGGTACGGAGGATTTTTGAAACCATCAAGGGGATGGAATACCACGTCCGCGCCCTCTACCCGCAAGCCGCCTACCATTTGCCAGAAGAGATCTACTTCTTCACCAGTGAGGAGCTGGAAGCCCGCTGGCCTGAATTGACGCCAAGCGAGCGGGAAAACAAGATCTGCCAGGAATACGGAGCCGTCTTCCTGGAGCACATTGGCGGCGACCTGCCTTTGTCCGGCAAGCCGCACGACCTGCGTGCCCCTGACTACGACGACTGGACCTTGAACGGGGACATCCTCTTCTGGTACGAGCCGCTGCAGCGGGCCTTTGAAGTTTCCAGCATGGGGATCCGGGTTGACGAAGACCGGCTCAAGGAGCAGCTGAAGCTGGCTGGGGCCGAAGACCGGCTGGAGCTGCCATTCCACAAGGCCCTCCTGGCCGGCGACTTGCCTTACTCAATCGGCGGCGGGATCGGCCAGTCACGCCTGTGCATGCTGCTCTTGGGCAAGGCCCACATCGGCGAAGTCCAAGCCAGCATCTGGCCGCGCGACATCGTTGAGAAGTGCGAGGCCGCTAAGATCCAGTTGCTGTAAGTTGGCGAAAACAGCGCAGACCCTTGGCATGCTGGACCCGGGCTGTTAACTTAGTTTATTTTTTGGCACGGCGGAGCCGTGCCTTTTTTGTATGATTTAGATTGTAGTAACGGATAGGCTTTATTCGATTGCTGAGGATGGGACTGTCCTCAGCCGCTCTTTCGGTTTATAATCATTGTAGTAACCAACAGGATTAGAAAGGAGCCAACATGTATCCCTACCAAGCCGAATTTGCCAGATGGTGCCGCTATTCCCAGCAGCTGTCGCCCAAGTCGATCTTCAACGCCAACCACGTCCTGACCAACTTTTTCAACTATGCCCGCCGCAACTTTGCCCAAGACGGGGTCGCTTCCCTGACCGTCACCGAGGTCCGCGACTACCTCGACCAGCTGGATGTCAAAGAGCACCTCTCCGTCACCACCATCAACAAGTACATCAGCTATTTAAAAAAATACTTCTACTTTTTGAACACGACCGGCATCATTGACAACTATCCCCTGCTCGAGCTCAAGGGCATCTCTTTTGAGCGGCGCAAGACCTACGTGATCAACTGGATGGACCACATCGCCGACTTCATCCCCGTCGTCAGCCACGAATTCACCATCTACCTCTTGACCCTGACGGCCCTGGGCTACAAGAGCCGGGACCTGCTCAAGGTCCACTGGAGCCAGGTCAAGGACCGGATCAAGGACCAGACGGTCAAAGACTACATCCACGGCCAGCTTGACTTCACGGAGAATCCCGACCCCTACCTCTTCGCGGCCAGAGGGGGCGAGCCTTACGCCAGCACCAACAACGTCATGCAGCTGGCCAAGGGGGACAAGCTGCTGATTAAAGACTGGCCCATGACCCTGACCAACCTCCGCCTCTCCTACGTCTATTCCGTGATCGCCAGCGGCAAGTACACGGACGGTGAGCTCCTGGGCATTCTTGACTGCGACCTCAAGCGCCTGGCCTACTACCAGTACAATGCCTCCTACTGCCACCTGATCCCCTATTCCAAAGACCTGCTTGAAAGCTGACATAATCTTTCGCCAAGCTTCTGATTTAAGATATAATGTTAAGGTAGCAAGAAAAGGAGAGTTTCAATGACAAAAAGCAAAAAGAAACAGGCCGCTGAAGAAGAAAGCTGGGGCTCCTTCTTCCGGGACGTCCTCGTCATGTTCACCATTTTCGTGGCCATCTACTACGTAATCTTCTCGTTCTTCCTGGCCAATGAAGTCGTGTCCGGCCCATCCATGCAGCCCACCTTTGAAGACGGCGACCGCCTGATCGCGGTTCGCAAGTTCACGCCAAAGCGCAACGACATCGTCATCATCAAGGCGCCGGATGAAGCCAAGGCCATGTACATCAAGCGGGTCATCGGCCTGCCGGGCGACACGGTCCAGTCCAAGAACGACGTGCTCTACGTCAATGGCAAGAAAATCGCCGAGCCATATTTAAATAACAAATATTATAAAGCCGACAAGGCGGCGGGCGTCAACTACACCAGCAACTTCAAGATCAAGGTGCCAAAAGGCCAGTACTGGGTCATGGGTGACCACCGGGACGTATCCAAGGACTCAAGATCCTTCGGCCCCGTCAAGCGGAGCTCCATCTTGAGCAAGGTCGTTCTGCGCTACTTCCCGTTCACCAAGATCAGCACTTCTTTTTATTAGAAAGCCGATTTGCCCTGAATCTTTTATGAGAAAAATGGTAAAATATATTTATTAAGGAGTGAAGATCATGAAACCAGAAGAACTTTCAGATGCAATCATTGAATTTCAAAGCAAGCACTCAGTCAGTGACACTGTCTTAGCTTTTTCCAGCCACCTTTCGGTTGAAAAGGTCCACGCGATGAAGGCCGGTCACGGCAACTTCACCAATGATGAAGTCAACCAAATGCTTGACTATATCCAATCACAAATTTAGCTAATCAGGCCAGCAGCGGCAGCTGCTGGCCTTTTTGCTTGACCAGCGGCCTGTGTTTCACGCTCATCATTTTGCATTTTTTACTTTCCATAATTTACCGTCAAGCTTTGCAGAGCATGGCTTTTGCCGGATTATTTCTTAACAGCGACCATCTTTGTAAAATCCGTATTGCTTAAAGTGAAGGCCCTTAAAGCTTGATATTAAGGGATTTCTTTCACCCGTCTGTAAGCCCTTAAATTGCAATTTTGTTTCACAAGGCTATTTGTCCTTGATCTGCCCTGACTTATTCACAAAAATAGCGCTTCTCAGCTAAGAGAAGCGCTATTTTACTAAGTTTTCGCTTATTCGGGCTCACGGCCTGTGGATTATTTCTTGGCACGTTCAGCGTTGAGCTCGCTCATCTTGATCAAGACGTCAACGGCCTTCCACATTGATTCCAGAACGGTGTATTCAAAGCGGCCGTGCATGTTTTCCTCACCGGCGAACAGGTTAGGACATGGCAGGCCCATGTAGGTCAACTGTGAGCCATCGGTCCCCCCTCTGACCGGATCTTCGTTGATTTCGGCCATCCCGCAGGCCTTGTAGGCGTCGCGGGCCAGGTCGATGATTTCCATGTGCTTGGCCAATTCATCAGCCATGTTATAGTACTGGTCCCACATCTTCAGCTTGATCCGGTCGCCGCCGTACTTTTTGTTCAGGTCAGCCACGATCTGCTTGACCAAGTCCTTGCGGCTTTCCAGGCCATCACGCTCAAAGTCGCGGATGATGTAGGCCAGGTGGGCGTTGTCCACCGTGCCTGAGAAGTCCATCAGGTGGAAGAAGCCCTGGCGGCCGTCAGTCTTTTCCGGCACCTGGTCTTGCGGCAGGGCGTTTTGGAAGTCGATGCCGACCTGGATGGCGTTGATCATCTGCCCCTTGGCAACGGCTGGGTGCACGTTGACCCCCTGGATGTCCAGTTCAAACTGGGCGGCTGAGAAGGTCCCCCAGTCCAGTTTCCCTGGCCCTTCCCCGTCAACCGTGTAGGCAAACTTGGCCCCAAAGTCAGCCACATCAAAGTGCTGGGCCCCAGTGCCGATTTCTTCGTCTGGCGTAAAGCCCAGACGGATGGTCCCGTGCTTGATTTCCGGGTGCTGCAGCAGGTATTCGGCAAAAGTTACCAGTTCGGCATCCCCGCACTTGTCGTCCCCGCCCAGCAGGGTGTCGCCGGAAGCGGAGATGATGGTCTGCCCCTTGTACTTCTTCAGGTTCGGGAAGACGGCCGGATCAAGATAGAATTCAGTGTCGCCCAGCTGGATCTTGCTTTCCCCGTCGTAGTTCTCGGTGATCTGCGGCTTGACGTTTTCCGAATTGAAGTCTGCCGTGTCGCAGTGAGCCAAAAAGCCCATCACCGGCACGTCCCAGTCAACGTTGGACGGGATTTCGGCAATGACCGTGCCCGCCTTTTCGTTGTAGTGGACGTCGCTGAGGCCCAGTTCTTCCAGCTCCTTCATGATGACCATCTGGTAGTCGACTTCCCGCTGGGTTGATGGGAAGCGGTCAGCGTGCTCGTCTGACCGGGAGTTGATCTTGACGTATTTCAAAAATCTTGGCAATAAGCTTGGATATTCCATTTTTTCTCCTAACATGCATTTGCAAAAGGCCAGTCACCCGACTAGCCGACGATATTGTTGAAGGGGTCGGTTGAGACCTCGCTGACCACGACGCTGGTCTGCCAGCCAGCTTCCTTGGCCCACTTTTCCAGCCGCTCGCCCAGCTTGTATTTGAAGAGCTTCTCGGTGTAGTGGCCCGGGTCAACGACCACCAGGCCGCTGGAGATCATGTCGTGGCCGGTGTGGTAGTAGACGTCCCCAGTAATGTAGGCGTCGCAATGGTCGCGCAAGGCCTGCTTCCAGAACTTGTTCCCGTCCCCGCAGACAAAAGCCACGCTCTTGACCGGCATGTCTTCTTCCGCCGCGATCAGGCGGACCATGTCAACACCCATTTTATTCTTGACGTAGCGGGCAAATTCCAAGGCCGTCATGGTTCTTGGCAATTCCCCCTTGCGGCCGATGGCAATCCCGTCTTCATCAAGCGCGAAGGGCTGGACGCTTTCCAGGCCCAGTTCCTCCGCCTGCCAGTCGCTTGACCCATCCTTGGCCTTGTCGGAATTGGTGTGGATGGAATAGACGGTGATGCCGCTGGCGATCACCTTGGCGTACATGGCATTTTGCGGGTCGCTGAAGTCCAGGTTCCGGGCTGGCCGGAACATCAGCGGGTGGTGGCTGACGATCAGGTCAACCCCCTTCTCAATGGCTTCATCAACCACGTTGGGCCGCACGTCCAGGGTGGTCATCACCTTATGGACCTCGCTGTCCAGGCTGCCGATCTGCAGGCCAACCGGGTCGCCCTTGCTGGCGATGTCTTCCGGGAAGTCTTCCTGCAGGCGGCTGACGATTTCTTTAACCTTAGTCATTTTCTTCGCCTTCATCCTTGATTTCTTCGCTGATATCCTTGATCAGGCGCTCCAGATCCGCGATCCGGTCCGCGTCCTTCTGCTTGGCCTTGTTCAAGTTGGCCAGGAGCTGCTGGTAGTAAGCCAATTGTCTGGTCCACTTGGCCAAAAAGACCGGGCCCTTCTGCTTAAGCAAGAGAGGGCCAAAGTCCTTTTCCTTGGCGGTCAGGGGATGCTTTTCCCCAGTCTGCTTGGCCTTGATCAGTTCATAAGTATGGCCGGCTTCAGCCACCAGGTCTTCAGCCACGATCTGGTAGTCGTGCTCTTCCAGCCACTGGCGGACCCGGTTTTCCCCAATGTTGGGCTCCAGGATCAAGGTTGGATAGTACTTGCCCCGGCCCGCGGCCTCTTCCAGCAGGCTGGCCATGAGCTTGCCGCCCATGCCGGCGATGACGACCGTGTCGATCCGGTCTTCATCCTTCAGGGTCTCCAGGCCGCTGCCCAGGCGGGTTTCGATCTGCTGGCCCAGACCCGCCTCAGCGATGTCCGTCTTGGCATTTTGCAGGGGACCGGCGGCCACGTCGCTGGCAATGGCAAAAGCCACCTTGCCCTCCTGGACCAGCTTGATTGGCAGATAGGCGTGATCCGTGCCGATGTCAGCCAGGCGGCTGCCGGGATCAACCATTTCCGCGAGTTTGTTCAGTCTTAAATTCATGGACTGCCTCCTTTACAACAACTAAGATTTTATCATAAGCCGTCCCCTCCTGCTAATCTTCCTGACAGCACTTTGTGCTATAATATGTCTGTTTGAGAATCAAGGAGGAGTAAATGGATAGAAGCGAGAAAACCACCTTGACCAACATGTGCATGATCGTTGACCACGGAAAGGTCCTGACGATTGACCGCCAGTCCAAGCACTGGCCGGGTCTGGCCTTTCCCGGCGGCCACGTTGAGGCACATGAGTCTTTTTATCATTCAGTCGTGCGGGAAGTCAAAGAAGAGACTGGCCTGGACATCAAGCATCCCAAGCTGGTTGGCGTCAAGCAGTTTTTTGACCAAGAAGACCAGCGCTACATCGTCTTCTTCTACCGGGCGGATGAATTCACGGGTGAAGTCAAGGCTTCAAGGGAAGGCCCCTTGGCCTGGATCAAGCTGGAGGACCTGGACCAGTACCACTTGGCCAGGAACTTTGACCAGGATCTGAGGCTGTTTTTGGATCCAGACCTTGATGAACACCTGTTGCTAGACCATAAGGATTACATGTATTAATAAGAGAAGTATGAAAGAAACAAAGAACAAAAAGCAAACCGTCCAAAAAGCCGCCCTTTGGCTGATCTTGATTATTCTGGTCCTCGGCGCGGGGACCGCCATCTATGCCAAGCAGCACGGCTATTTTGGCCAGCAGACCAGCAAGAAGGCCCAGCCAAAGCCAATGGCCTTAAAGAAGACCACGACCCTAACTGACTCCCAGATCTGGGGCTACCCTTTTAGCAAGTGCTACATGAAGAAAATCAAGTACAAGTCTGGGCAGAAGTACGGGAAGACTGACGTCATCCGCCGGGTCTACCCAAGCAAGTCCTACTTCCATGACGGCTGGGACTTCGGCTGGTCAGAAGTTGGCCACAGAGCCCCGGTTTTGGCCGTTCACTCCGGCACGGTCAAGAAGATCGGCTACTGCAGCGGCCTAGAGTACTTTGTCTGGGTCGTCTCTGACGACGGCTACGTGGAAATCTACCAGGAAGGCTTTTTAAATCCAAGCGACATCGTCGTGAAAAAGGGACAGAAGCTGAAGGTTGGCCAGAAGATCGGCTACATGTCCGGCAGCCACCTGCACCTTGGCGTGACCAAGACCGACAAGGACTATATCACCAAGAAGGAAAAGCTGCCGTTCAAGAACTACTGGAAGGACAACGGCACTTGGCTGAACCCAATGGACCTGATCACCAAGAGCCTGAAGCTGCAGGAAGAAAGCAAGCAGCACAACCAGGAAGTCAGCCAGTACAACCAAAGCGCCAAGGCTTACAACGCCAAGCTGGCCTCAAAGGCTGCCAAAGAAGCCAAGAAACAGTAAAACGTGAATTTGACCATAGCAAAAGCGGCCGACTTAAAAGTCGGTCGCTTTTTTGCATGCTAATTCATTATCTGCTTGGCCGCTTCCAAGCCAGCGATGCGGCCCGAATTTACGGCAAAGCCCATGATCCGCAGCGGGATGATCATGAACTACCTGGTCGCCAATCTGCATGACATTACCCTGAAGCAAATGGCTGCCCACTTTGGCTATCAGCCCAAGTACCTCTCCCGCCTGATCAAGCAGCTTTTCAACCAGACCTTTACCCAGTCCGTCGGCAAGTCACTGCTGGAGCTGACAACCAAGAGCATTGAGGAGATCAGCGAGATCGTTGGCTACCCTACCGTCAGCACCTACTACCGCGCCTTTAGGCAAGAAACAGGCCAGACGCCGAATGAATACAGGAAGCGTCGGCAAGCGCCGGCAAGCAAATAGCGTCGCCAGATTTGTACTGGCGGCGCTATTGTTGTTACAAATTCAGCTTGGCACGCAATTCCGGAACCTTATCGCGGCCAACCAGCCCACTATCGCCTCTTGCCTGACAGCTGCTTAAATTGGTCGTTCATCCGCTGGAAATTACAACCCGTTCTCCTGCAGTTCCGGGTAAGGAATAATCGCTGGCGCGGGCACGGGATGCTCGCCCAGCATCTTTTCCATCCAGACCATGTCGTACCAGCGATCGAACTTGTAGCCGCACTGGTGAAAGCGGCCCACCAGCTGGTAGCCCAGGTGCTCATGGAAACGCAGACTGTTGTCGTCAAGATAGGGATCTTCACCTATCGGGGCAGCGATGCAGGCATTCAAGTTGATAAAGCCCTGCTTCTTTAAAACATTTTCGATTGCCTCGTACAAAAAGCCGCCAATGTGCTGGTGGCGCTGGCCAAGTTCCACATAAATCGACAATTCCACGCTGTGGGCATAGGCTGCCCGCTCTTTAAAAGGGCCAGCATAGGCATAGCCGACGATCTGGCCGTCTTTCATGGCAACTAGATAGGGATAGGTCTTCAGGGTCTGCTTAATTCGGGCCTGAAACTCGCCAATGCTTGGCACTTCATCTTCAAAAGTGATCGCCGTCTTCTTCACGTATGGCGCGTAGATCTCAAGCAAACGCTCCGCATCCCCAACTGTTGCTGGTCTTAACTGTAACTTTGCCATGGCTTTCTTTCCAATCAATCGCTTGTCTCGTACAATGTTTTTCAATGATTACGCGTGGTGCTAAGCAGCATAACAAAAGAGAGCTAATGGCAATTCGCAGAACAATCGAGAGTGTGTCTTCTGTACTAAAGTACTACGGAATTGAAAATATACTTGCAAGAAGTATAGATGGTTTCCAACAAACTGTCGAGATAATTGTACTAACTTATAATATCAGTTACATCCTACAGAGATATGAATTCAGCTTCTTCAACTCTCACCACGCGTGCACAAATATCTTTGAATCCTTTACTGCTAAGTTACTCATTCCTACACGCTTCAATATTTTCTTTGCATTTTATCCTATAAACATCATCTTAGTAGCTTTATAGTCTCCCAATTCAAAGAACTTATTCCAGAGCTCTTTTCGATTTATATTTCCGCGAAACCTTGGCGCATTATCCGGGATACTCTTCATCCCCTTACTAAGTGCATTATAAATTCCACTGTTAAGATTTTCTGCTCGATCCCAATAGATAATGTCGCTTAAATCCCCAACCTCAAGTGTATAAGCTTCTGTCTCCTTCTTCCCTCGATATAGAGCCACACGCCATTCATTCTGACACTTATACTTATCCGTCTTATCAAAGCAATCTCTTCTATAAACGATGGAATGAGCTGCATCTTTCAAATCAAACTCTTCTTCTGTTTTGAGAAGAATACTACCTTGATTATAGATTTTTGAACACTCACCGTTATATTTCAACTGATGATACCGAACACTGCCAATCAGGTCCTTATACCCTTCTCTATTAACGGCTGCTTCAATCCTTCTGGCTAATTCGTCAGGATTAAGAATAAAGGCTACATAATCACCAAAATCATTCATTACCGATGTAGTTGTATAGTGGATAAATGGTTTTCCGCCCATCACTGGCACAAGGTCATAATAGAGCTTATAAAAACATAGCGTATTGCAATACCCCATACCCTTTGAGCGATAAAGCGCACCTGTCAAATTATATCCGTTGAAGTCTTTTAAAGACTCATCAGTAGAGCTAAGCCCAATCACGCCTTCTAGCATGTCCTCCTGCTGTTCTGGAAGACGTTTCGGCTGGCTAGTAACTGTATCCGGATTGATGCCAGGATGTGAAGAAATATACTGGTCTCTCCGTTTTTTCGTATCATTGAATGTGTCCTCATCCCAAAAGAAATGGAGTGTGTTCATATAAAGATTTCCGCGAATAAACTCCCTCAAATATTTTTGCTTTGAAAAATACTTTAGTAGATAGTATGGCATATTGTCCGTCTCACTTTCTAAGCCTCTTTACGACACCAGGCAACCCATGTGTCTTGAACTTATTCACAACTCTGAAGGGCAACTAGATAGGGATAGGTCTTCAGGCTCTGCTTAATGCGGGCCTGAAACTCTCCAATGCTTGGCACTTCATCTTCAAAAGTGATCGCCGTCTTTTCCACGTAAAGAGCGTAGATCTCAAGCAAACGCTCCGCATCCCCCGCTTCGGCCTTCCTTAGCTGCAATTCTGACATGAAAGTCTCCTGTTGTTAGGTTAATATGGCGCAAAATGCATCCCGAATTGAGTTTGGGGATGCATTTGGTTATTGCTTTGTTTAGTCACCTTGAAAAACGCCAGCATCATACAAATCTTGGACAGCTTGCGTTTCCTTACCCGTCTTAGCCAAACAAAATTGCAAGTACTCAGACAAATAAGCAGCTTGTTCACGGTCCAGGTAAACCGTTAAATGGTCTGCCAAGTCCAAACTATAGTATAGACGCAAGATCAGCACATCTGCCCCTTGATCAAACGAAAATTCTACAATTGGATCGTCTATCAGGGAAAAAGGCTCATCTAGCTTGCTGCCTTGAAGAAAAGCGGCAACCTTGGACAACAATGACTCAGGTTCATTGAAATACCATAATGGAGCGGCACGAAAGACCCAATTGTCGTTGCAACTGACTTCAATCGTAGAACTGACCCACTCTGATTTCTCCCTGCGCTTCTCTAGCCAAAAATAGACCGTAAAATCGCTAGATATCAACTTTAGATGTGGCAAAAGTGACCTCCTTTAGCTGAAAACATTGGTCATGTTAATTCCCCATTTTTCTTCAACATATGATTATATATTGCTATTTTAATTATAGCTACTTTCTCTGCGATTATTCAGCCCTACTTGAACCTTCAATGGCTTTTCTAGCTTCGCGAGTGCTTTTGAGTTGCTAATCGGTCTTTTGCTCCATAAAAAGCAAGTCCCAGCACCTGGATTGGTACTGGGACTGTTACCTTTGTTCAACTAACTGAGTTGCTCTTCCTGCAAGCTTTCCACGGCTGTCTTACTGACTATTTTTCTTCTTAAATGATTTTCCATCTGGATAGAGCCACAGATCTTTACCGTTTACAGAAGCTCCCAAAATGCATCCCGCTGCAGTTGAAAGACTGGTAAACCTAACATCTTCTACAAACTCACCATTTACAACCTGCTTTTGCTTAATAAGTTCCGCTCTACGTTCTTTCAAATATTTCTTGCAAGAATTGGTTTCAGTCAAACAAAACGTAGACCCTTTACGCACAATAATGCTTCCATCTGCATTCAAGTAACCTTCTGCCTTAGCCTTTTTGCCAGCAAGATGAAGCATAATTTTTGGACTTGGGTCAGCTGACTTGCTTGGCGCAAAAACTTTATACCCTAAGGTTGGCATGATCAGCTTGATATTTTCGACAGCTATCATAAGACTGTCTCTGACTTCTCTGCGAACTTGGGACTCGGTTGGCGTATTTCCATTTTTTACAATATATCGTGCACAGTCGCAAGCTTGCTTGTAAAAATAGTGTTCCAAATACTTTACGCGGCCTTTCTCTAAGCTGCCGTCTGGAGTCACATATATCACCGCGTCATCCCACTGACTTCCATTCTTTTCAAAAAGGTGGGGCTGCAAGATTCGCTTTTGAACATTATCTGCTTCTCCAACGTAGACAAATTCTTGCCCGCATTCATTGCCGAATAGGAAGTACACACCCGGTGTGTTCAACTCTGGTATATCTTCAGTTTCCTTTAAGCGAGCCCGCGGGATCTTATAAACAAGGCCATTCCACTGAGAAATACTTGCTTGCCATCTTCCCGATGCTGTGCCATCCATTAAATATAGTTTTATGGTTCTCCCAAGCACTGGTACTTCTCCTTACTGATAAAAATTATTCAGGCTCTCGATATCATTGTTCAGCCTATAAAATAATTATAGCCGATCTACTTATTCTTTACACGGTTATCATTGTGTTAAAAAACGCGCTCAGCAAGTGAAGCTGCCAAGCGCGTTTAAGCAATTGCATTTTTTCTCCTAGTCTTCGATCAGGCTTTGTCCAGCAAGCGTTCTTCCAACCATGCTGTTGCACATCGACGCCCGAATAATATCTTGATCAGTTCCATATGTATCAATGGCAACGTTGATGAGTGCTTTGATGCTTGCCTACTTGCTGTCTTGAGCTTTCAACCATTAAACGAATTGCATACCTTTTTCAACTCTTAAAGAAAGTGAATAGTACTCTCTGTTTTTTCTTAGCTCTGGACATTTGCGTATCACACTTTCCTAGTTAATTTGTTTCATTGCTTTTCTCTTTATCTGGTATCTCATTTATCATGTCAAGCAAACTCTTAAATGAATCTACCTGCTCATAAATGACATCTGCCGTAGACATTTTGTTGAACAATTTCTTTGCACACTTGATTTTAGCCTGCTCAATTGGCCTCAAATCCATACTACTCAATGAGCCTTTGGTTTCAGCTATGAAGTAAATATGCTTTACGCTACCTTTCTTAAAAGCAATTGCCCAGTCAGGAGCATAGTTGCCAACTGGCGTTGGAATCTGAAAGCCACGAGGCAATTTAGCGTAAACAGCCACCTTATCATCTAGGTCCATATCCTCAGCGAATTTTCGTTCAACTGACTTCTCTGCAGTCCCATCCGCAAACACATAATCTTGAACATTTTTCTTTGCCCTATATGCCTTAGAAAATTCATGGTTCTTCTCAAGGGTAAAGATACTGGAATCATAACGACCTTCGGTTTCATTATAGGTGATATCATCCACGATCATAGTCGCTTTCTGTTCATTGATCAGCTTGATTACCTTTGAAATGAATTCCTCAGGGTTATATTGATACATCACGAATTTAGCAGGCTGTATTGTCTTCAATATTTTAACGACAGTTCTACGCGTCAAGTGCGTTCCAGCACTAATCTTGCCAATCAAGTCATACTTAACTTGGCTGGTTTCGCCACGTTTAAGCGTATAGGTTTGTCGATTTTCAGAGACAAAGCCAGAACCTGCTTTAACACTGTCAACAGACCACTCTTCTCCTTGAGTGCCCTTAGTCACCGTGTACTGAAGTGGAGACACATACAGCTTGCTGTTAATATAATTTACTGCATTATCAATTAATTCTTGGCTATCAAAGTGTACTGTATAGCTATATTTGTGGTTGATTTGCTGCCACAGCTTTTGAAATTCATCCTTGTTAAAGTTGTCATTCAAATTATTCTCTGGAATCTTCGTTTTTCTACCATCCAGAACAAAGTCATCCAAAGCATGATCATCAAAAACACTATTAATCAAGGCACGAACTTCTATTGCTATCTTGTCCACATCATGTGTCTTAGGCAACGGCTTGAGAGCATTATTTTCATCGTCAGTCCGATATAACTCAGTTAAGTTACCATCATCATCCACATAGTCGTTTTTGATCAAGTAACGATTAATAATGTCATTTTGTTCTTTAGTTATAGTAACAATTTCATCATTGTGCTTAATGCGTTTATTTGTAAAGAAGTCCAGCGTGATTCTTGTCGGCCGCTCATACAAGTCATCCTTGATCTCCTTCTGCAAGGATGAAACAAAGTCTTTATAACCATCACTAGCAATGACCGTCAATTTGTTGACTTCTTGAACTTCTGAGCCCAAAACGTGTTCATCCATCCGATCGCCGTCTTGGTTAACGCAAATTCTTAGCCCACGACCAACTTCTTGACGCTTGTTAGTCGTACTATCTCCGCCGTGTTTTAACGTACAAATTTGAAAGACGTTTGGATTATCCCAACCCTCTCGTAAGGCCGAGTGAGAGAAGATGAAGCGAACTGGATTCTCAAAGGACAGCAGCTTTTCTTTGTCTTTTAAGATCAATTCATAGGCAGATTCATCATCACTGATATCAGACCCACGCTTAATCTTGGAATCGATTTTATGTCCTTTCTTGTCGATACTGAAGTAACCGGTATGAGTCTTCTTTACGTCAATGCTCTTGAGATATTTTTCGTATGGTGTGTCAAAAAGAGTTAGGTACTCGTTTAGAATGGAATTGTATTCCTCTTCAAACATCTCGCCATATTCAGAGTTAACTTCATTGCCATCTTCATCATATTTACGATAGTGTTCAACCTTATCGATAAAGAAGAGTGACAAGGTCTTAATGCCGCGATTATAAAGATCCTTTTCCTTCTCAAAGTGGGAGCGGATAGTTTCTCGGATTTGAATTCGCCGGATATCTTTTTCACTGACATCCCCTTGAGCTTCACCAGTATGGATTTCGATCCCATTTGTAAAGGAAACCAGACCATTGATTGGATCGATATCATTGATGTGGTATCCCTGGTATTGCTCCAAACCTTTAGAAAGAGCATACAGATCGTCATCAACGCTAAGAATCCGGACTTCTCGGTTGATTGATTTGTTGTATTTGATTTCAAATTCAAGCCGGGCTCTTGGCGGATGGTTAGGGGAAATTATGATATTCTCAAGATACAGATACCCGTCTGTGCCTCGTAGGTTCTTAATGTCAAAGCCCTTAACTTCGATCTTCTTGACCAACTTCATTTTGTAGGCATCAAGTGCATCAAGAACATAAACCAGGTCATGATGCTCCTTATGAGTTGCGGAGTAGTTCAATGTAAACAAAGGATTGAACTCTTTAAGAGATTCCTGGGTTTTCTTACCACCCATCTTTTGTGGTTCATCAAGAATGATGATTGGATGATTAGCCTTAATAGCATCAATGGGCTTACGACTTTCGAATTCATCTAGCTTCATCCGAATTCTACGGGCATCTTTACCACGAGCATTAAATGCCTGTACATTGATAATCATGACAGACAAATCCGCACTGGAACTAAAATTGCTGATTTCTGTCAGATTCTTTGAGTTGTAAATAAAGAAACGTGCGTTCTTGTGATACTGCTCCATAAAATGATTTTTCATCATCTGAAAGCTCTTCATAACACCCTCGCGGATAGCGATGGATGGCACAACAACGATAAATTTGTTCCAACCATAACGCTTATTCAGCTCGAACATGGTTTTGATGTAGACATAAGTCTTACCAGTACCAGTTTCCATTTCAACATCCAAAGAACAGGCTCCCATATGCTTAGCAAGGGATGCGGATTCTTTAATATTGTTTTCGTTTTGAACATTTCGAATATTTTCGAGAAGTTGCTCTGAAGACAAAGTGACTGGTGCATTAGCGAAGCCGGCAATCAACTCTTCATCTGATAACTTCAAATCCAATAGGTCTTGTTCTACTGCGTCAATATCACGCCGATAAGTCACCTTGTCTTGATACGGTTGTCCTTTAAAAACATCGACAACACTATTGACAGCATCTGTTTGATACTGTTGTATTGTGAATTTGAATTTCATGTCAGCCATCTTATAAAACCTTCCTTACAGTCTCTGGACTATATGTTTCAAAGATCTGTTCGAAGTTAGCAGCAACACTATCGTTAGCTATGCTACTGTCCCGGAATACTGCGTAGAAAGGTTTCTTCTTAGCGATTTCGGTTACTGTTTCTTCAGTCACATTCTTATCAAAGCAAGCAAGGAGATAACCGTCTGCAACAGAGAAGACTTTCTTGCCAGCAATCTCCTGTGTTTCGGTATCTGATGAGAGCAAGATACCCAAGTCCAGCATGACTTGAATCAATAAGTCTTCTGGCGTTCGATCTTCCTTGATATTGTCCTCAAGACCATCTAAGCTAAGTTGCCCAATATCTGCAGGAGTATAGTAGACATCCTTCATATTAGATGAGTCCACCTTGAAGCAACGGAAACCGTAATCAATATCGGCCCCTGTCTCTTCTTTGATCTTCTTTCCCGCACGACGAATGCGTTCTTCGCCAATGTCGCAGATTGTTTTGTAGCCTGCTTTGTATGCAACTGATTTTTTATTTGTCAGCTCTGGGATCTGAATCAAAATAAACTTTCTATGACTGTTATTTTCTGAATTCAACTGAAAAATTGCATGAGCAGTTGTTGCAGAACCAGAAAAGAAATCAATAATTATATCATTATTTTCAGGCGCACCCACACGAATAATGGGATTTAACAAGGTTGTAGGTTTAGCGTATTCAAAAATTCCCTTCTTACCAAATAACTTATCTTCTTCAGCTGCAGATGTTTGTGAATAACCGAACTCAGTCATAATTGTAGGTAAAGTCAATCCATTTCTTACTTCAGAAAGATACCTTTTTAAAAAAGGAGCTCCGGTGTTATCTCTAAATGAAACACGACCATCTTTAATCCACTGTGTCATTTTTTTACTATTAAACAACCAACACCTTCCCTCTGAAGGATAGTATTCTTTATGATTATTTGGGTTCACAATAGGATAAATGCAACTTTGAACAATTCTCCCGCCCTTACCATTAGCACTTAGATCTGAAGCCACCCAAGGGCCACGCGGATCATTATCAGGATTTGAATATCTTGATAATGATTTTTCATCTCTTGGTAATAAACCTAACCTGATTTTTTCTATATTTTTCGCATATACTAATATAAACTCGTGTATCCGTCCAATATTCTTATCATTTGGTGGCGTGGCTCTCTTTTTCCATACAAGACACTCTACAAAATTTTTCTCTCCAAATATTTCATCGCATACCTTTTTCAGATTTTCTTGTTCGTTATCGTCAATGCTAATGAAAATCACCCCATCATCAGCTAAAAAGTCCCTTGCAATCCTTAGTCTCGGATAGATCATGTTCAGCCAATCAGTATGGAATCGTCCATTACTCTCACTATTCTGGACAAGCCTATTTCCTTCTTCATCTGTTTGACCACTGTCATCAGCGTATTCATCAGCACTCTGGGCAAAGTCATCTTCATAAATGAAGTCATTCCCAGTATTGTAAGGAGGGTCAATATAGATCATCTTAACCTTACCGAGATATGTTTCTTGAAGCAGTTTCAGCGCATCTAAGTTGTCCCCTTCAATATAGATATTTTCTGAATCAACTCCTCCTGGTGTACCGTCTCGACCAACTGACTTTTCTTTTTCTAAACGTAAAGTTTTGGAAATTGGAGCATTTGCCATCACCATTGACTTACGTTTATCTGGCCACGTAAATTGATATCTTTCCTGTCCATCATCGATAACCTTCGTATTGATTTCTTGCATCAACACGTCCTTATCAATTGCACGGATGACATTTCCTTCATCATCAATTGTCTCAGTTATTGCATCCGGGAACAGCGCTGCTAACTTTTTATAATTTTCTTCTGCTATGTCCGGTGTGTGCATCTTAAGCTTGTCCACGTTCTAATACCTCCAGCTGCTCCTTTTGCTTTTTCAAATCCTGATAAAGAGCAAATTTCTTCTTTGGCTGGGTCTCTCCCCAAACTGCTTTCTCTAATTTCTTAATTCGTTGTTGCAATTGCCTTATCTCATCTAGTCTGCTCAACTGATCATCCAGACTCATATTTGAACGACTTTGAGCATCTGGTCCGATTGCTATCTGTCGAACTAGGCCATTCCAGATATCTTCCAGGTTATCGCCAGAAAGGTGGAGTTCGACTTTTTCTTCCAATATCCACTCTGTCAGATAGAGTTTCTGATAATAAACAGCGAGTTGCCTCTGATCCTCATAGCTCATCAGAAAGACAAGTTTATGTGGGTTGCCTTTTGCGATCGCTTCAATAATCCTTTGTTCGTAGTCCTGCTTCTTTAGCTCAATAGATAGAAGTAGAATTTCTTTTATTTCTGAATCCTTAGCTAAGTTCAAATTTCGTTGTGTCAAGCTATTCTCAGCCACAATACGGCTGATATCTGACACAAACTTGCTTTTCAGAGCTGTACTCAGTGATAAGTGTTTGTAAAATGCTTCCTTAGGGATCCGTCGGTTAGTCTTTGTACTTTCTGGAAAATCAATCATTTACATCACCACCAAGAAGTCGATCAATTCAAAGTCATCCAACCCTGAGAAACCACCAGATTGAAAGGTTGTGGTGCCGGCAGAAAAGAAGCTTTCAATATCTTCCTCATTTTTAGCTTCAATGATTGATCCAATTGCTTCTTCCAACAGCTGGGAAACTTTTTCCATCTGCCGTCCGTCCTTTGTTGCTCGATTGAATTCCTTGCAGAGCTCTTTGTCTGGCTCCTTTTTGCCTTTAGCCAAGTGACGCATCTCATCGAGAATGTCTTTCGGCTGCAGATGATTGATTAGGATCTCTCCATCCATATTTACGTAGACCATGTAGAACGGATGGAGACGATTTTTGTCTTTGATATCAATTTTTTTATTTACATTCTTTAGTACGAAGATCACCCCAGGTTTATCTCCATGAACAACGGCATGAACGCCAAATGGTAGACGGTCTAGCTCCTTATGTTCTTTCATATAGGCAAGTAAATCCATCCGGAAATCGTTAAGCCCAAGGTCCGTAATCGAAATACCTTCACTCATGTCTTCCAGATCGACTACTTCCTCCTGGAGTCGTTTCAACTGAGCTTTTCGGTAATTCAGATCACCCTTCTCTTCTGGATTGATAAGGTCATCATCCCCTGTCGCGGTCATTACGGAGATCTTCATTCTCGTTTCCACACGATCTTTAAGATTGATATATTCGTCAAGTGTCAGATCAGGCCAAAAGTTGACCAACTGAATCACCTTGTTCTTGCTACCAATACGGTCAATCCGGCCGAAACGCTGGATGATTCGCACAGGGTTCCAGTGAATGTCATAATTGATGCAGAAATCACAGTCCTGCAAATTCTGACCTTCTGAAATGCAGTCTGTCGCAATTAAGATTTCAATATCCGTTTCAGTATCATCCGGATAGACAACATCCCTGTCCTTGGATATTGGTGAAAAGCAGGTCAAGATATGGTTCATCTCTGCTCTAAAATTCGGGATGGTCGTCTTTCCTTCAATGCTCCCGGTGATCAGAGCGGTGTTCAAGCCAATTTCCTTAGCTCGAGGAGCAATATTCTCGTACAGATATTCAGCAGTATTTGCAAATGCAGTAAAGATCAGAATCTTCTTATTGCCTGGATTAATTGGATTCTCTTCTTTGTCTTTGATTACTTTAAATAATTGATTGAGCTTATAGTCAAACTCTGGTGAAATGTCCTCGGTCATATGGATCAAAGTTTCCAAGATATCAATGTCGCTTCTGATATTTCGTTGCCAAGAAATGTAATCCATGTCCCTTAGATCAATTTGGACTTTCTTGCCTACCATAAAGACATCAGTATTCTGATCATCTTCATCAAAATCAGCTGCTGCTTGCGATAAATCTGTCATTTCATTCAGATTGCCACTGCCATCTCTTCTAAATCGATCAATTGATTTTGAAGTCTCAACCATATATGCGTAGATCTTTTTTACCGTCAGCAAAAATGAGTGAACGGAACTTTCCATTCGCTTCAAAAGATTAATGCTCATCAGACGCTGAATCCCTGATTCACGGCCCATTCTAAATTTCTTGGTTTCATTTTCAGAGACGTACTTCGATAGACGACTAGGGAGGATGAACATCGTTGGCGTGTAAATCGCCAAATTCAGTTGACTCAAGCATTCATATACGTCTTTGTAATTGATTGCCCCAGGCTTATCAGTTAGCTTTGGATACAAGCTGATTGGCTTTAATCGTTTAGGAAATGTGCCAATTTCAGTAGTGTCATAGTAATTTTGAATGTGATGCCGAGACCGAGCGATCGTGACAGCATCTAAGACTTCAAAGAAGTCAAAATCTAGTTCTCGCAATAAGTTCTTCGTTGTCCGCTCAGCTTCAGGCCGCTTGCACCATGCGTTATAAACGGTCTGTGCTCTACGGAAGATCGTGTCGATATCTGATTCGGTGTTCAGTTTTTCGTTGATCTCAGCCGGCACGCCTTCATAAGCCAAGGCAAGTTGATTGCGGAGATCGTTGAAGCGATTGTTGACTGGCGTTGCCGACAACATCAGAACTTTAGTTTTGACACCAGACTTGATGACTCGATTCATCAGCCTCATATAGCGATTTTCTTTCTCGCCTCCATGAGTGTTGGTACCATTCCCGTTACGGAAATTGTGGCTTTCATCGATTACAACCAGATCATAGTTTCCCCAATTGATTTGTTCGATTGGCAAACCAGTTGCAGTTTTGCCGTGGTCTCTCGAAAGGTCAGTATGATAGAGAACATCATAGCGAAAACGGTCTTTGTAGAGGGGATTGTTGACCAAATTTCCCTTATATGTCAGCCAGTTCTCAGACAGTTTCTTTGGACACAAAACCAATACGCTCTTATTGCGTCCTTCGTAATACTTGATTACTGCCAGTGCAGTGAATGTTTTACCTAAACCAACACTGTCAGCTAAGATACAACCGTTGTATCGTTCCAGCTTGTTGATGATCCCCAAGGCTGCATCCTTCTGAAAGTTATAAAGTTTGTTCCAAATCACGCTGTTTTTGAAGCCGGTTGCTTCATTAGGCAAGACATCTTCTGATACGTCATCCAAGAATTCGTTAAAGACGTTATAGAGAGTCATGAAATAGATTAGTTCTGGGGAATTCTCTTGATATACCGACGAAATTTTATCGATAATTTCATCAGTGACGTCTACAAGCTTTGCCTTGTCTTGCCATATTGCTTCGAAGGTATTTAACAGATTTTTACTATCTGGATTATCAATTCTTGTTGTGAAGTTGGTCATTGTGTTGCCACGTTCACAACCAAGCCCAACCGTCGTGAACTCATTAAACGGCATATATGTGTAGATATTTTCTGAATTGTCTACTACCAAGAACTGGTTCATACTCTCATCTGTCGTATTAGTCAGAAAACGAGCTTTACGGCGAATCCAGTCAGCACACTCTTTAGCAATTGCCTTCTGCTTGAGCTTATTTCTCAAGCGTACTTCAAACTCCGTCCCATATAGGCTCTTCTCCCGAGTAAGCCGTGGAATGAAAAATTCCCTCCGCTCTTTTGGCATTTTTTCAGCAACGAAAGTTGGTGAGGTAAATATAAAACGAAATTCAGAACACTTCTCTAACTCATCTTTTAGTGCTTGAAAGGCGTAAATTGAGAAGCAAGCCGCTGCCACGGACACTTTGCTATCGGGCGTGATTATCTTCTTTAGATCATCTCTAACCACATCAGTCGTGTTGTTAAAAAATTTTGATCCCAAGATTTACACCCCCATCCGCTAGTGAATTCTTATATATGACTGCACGCAAAAAGGACCCACCTGCCCTTAAAAGGGTTGATGGATCCTGTGCAAATTGCTTGACAAATAAGCGATGACTTAAATAATCATCGCTGAGTTGAGTTGAGTTGAGTTGAGTTGAGTTGAGTTGAGTTGAGTTGAGTTGAGTTCATTTTTTAACCAATCACATCCATAGAATAAAAATGGAACCAAATTAGCCCCATTTTTTGGATAATCTATTCATCGTTACGAAGTATTCAGTCTTATGAGGTACTAAAAATAGTATTATAATACCTTCTATTTTATTAGAAAAACCACAAAGAATAAAGGCCTACGTCTGACATACCGTATATGATAAGCGACACTCCATAACAACCATAGAAGCTCATGCGATTTTATTCCTTCTTCCTAGACACAATCTCAATTTGCAGTTCGCTTTGATCAATGCCATAGAAGTCAAACAGATTTCTCAATTTATGAATCTTGTTCCAATTATCAGTCGATGTGTACAGGTAGACCCCATCTGCAACTCGGCTAAAGCCGTTTTCCGGATGATCAATCAGAACCTTCTCCAACTTGGTTCGGTCCCCTGCAACCAGTTGCCGCATTGGTGCTGGGTCAAGTTCATAGAGTGCCTGCACTACTCCGATATACATTTCTTTCCAAGTCCGCTTAGGGAGTTTGTATGGCGTGTTCATGAGACTATACGAAGCAATCTTTACGTTTGCGTAGTTGTTTTCGTCATCAAGGCCATAGACCTCATTCTCGACAACCTTCGGTTGAAAATCACTGCTTGGCAGCGGCCAAAGTTTCAAAGCCGTCTGCTTCAAGAGCTCACTACGCTCTTGAAGTTCTTTTTCAGTCCACTGATCGCATCCCTTAACAAAATCGTTCAGTCTAAATCCACTATGGTCAAAGCCGTTTTCAGCAGTCTTCTTCTCGTAGAAACTCTTGTTGCTATAGCTTGAGTTGTAGGCTGTCAGTGTCAAGTTGGCCAAGCGGTTGTCCCAGCGGTCATAAATAGCTTGATAACCATCTCCAAGCGCTTTTTTCCACGCACTTGACAGTGTCTGCGGCATAATGTGCTCAATCGTGTAGCGGTTGTTTTGCATCCCATCAATAACATTGACTCTCTCTAAGGAATCTTGGTTCTCCAAGCGATCAAAAAGGTAGTATTTGGTCTGCTGGCGCATGTTGTAGGCATCCCTGGTTTCAATGCTCTCCGCGAATTCAGCATCAGTTGGGAAGCGTGATACTTCGGTCTTAGATAGGAGCAAATAGTTGATTATATCAACATAATTGTCAGCTTGATCAACATACTTAAGTGAATCGCTGAATAGGGTCGCAAACAGCTTGTTCAATGCATTACTTGGTATGCCGCAGATCAAGCGTCTAAAGATATATGACTCAACGCTAGTCAGAACTGCTGCTACTTCATCATCGCTAATTTTGCCTTCTTGCCAGTAGTCAAACAGCGGCAAAATGAAGGATCTGGTGACGCTTACTTCCAAGACGGATAAGCGCTTGAGCACCTTATTTACTTTATCGCTTGGACTCTGCGAGCATCTTAGCTGCTTTTCGTAGTCAGCATACTTGACCAAATCCTGCAAAACAGCTTCAGTGGTCAGCTTTTTCTGCTCAATATAACGTTTAAAGACCTGATAAACCTTGCCCATGGCAGGAACCTTCTTTAAATTGAAGGTCAAATAGTTACGGATAAACTCAGAAACATGATACTCGTTATTCTCTTCAGTATCGAGTTCAATTGGATGCCAGTACTTATTGTAGTATTCTTCTTGCTGATCGGTCGGCAAGTTCATCAAGACGAAGTTTCGAATCTTATCTGCCTCAGTCAGATCAACCCCTGTTGAGTTTAAGCTTTCAAAAATCAGCTGAGCGTCATCTTCTCCCTGTCTGAGTGAAATATCAATTACAATTAGGCGCTGAATTGCATCCCAAAGTTCATCAACCGTGATCCTTTGCTTTAATATCTCATCTTGGAAGAACTTAAAGTTGGTCGTTTGATTCGACTCTTCTTTATAGCCTGAATTCGGTCCAAATAGTTTTATCAAAGCTTCTGCATCATGTTTAACCGGCTGCAATTTATAGTGGTCAATACTGCCTTTGTCTTTCACATGCCGGCAAATTAAATAGTCCTCTTCAATTTCTTCAGCAACCAAGTCGGGATCTTCTGCTTTAATTTGGCCATCTTCTAATAGTTTAACCATAGCCAGAATAAGCAGATATACGGTAGTTAACCGCTGTTGACCGTCGATAATCTGAAGTTTGCTGCTGTAATCTCCCCCAATTTCAACTATACTGCCAAAGAAGTGAGTGTCTCTGTCTTCTTTCACCATATCAACCAAGTCATCAAACAATTGTTGGCAATTTGGGACCTTCCAGTCATAGTTTCTTTGGTATACCGGAATTTGCAGCTTTGTCTTTGAGCCGTCAAACATCTCGTAGATTGGTATCGCAGTGCCCTTCATTTTCTTTTCCTCACATTCTCTATATTGCTAATTATATGATAGCATCTTCACCCAATAGTAGTAGACAAAGGATGTGCTTTCCCGTAAACAAAAACCCTCTCTAATATTTTAGAGAGAGTTAATCCTGAATTAATTGTAAAATGACAGCTCAACCCCATTGGATTTCAGGTTAAGAACAAGCCGGTTCCTTCCGGGCCTGTTCTTAGGTCTGATTCTGTCCTTTGGCAGCTCGAGCGGTACGATTGGATGTTCAGTCATAATATCGTGTTCCTCCGTATTCAATTGTTAAGAACAGTAAATGACTATTGAACAGAGGTCGATAGATACCGCGCTATTGGGGGCTTACTATCTATCCGTAAATACGTAATGATTAAATATACTTTATACAAAATGTCTATTAGCTAAAATAGATGTTTACTTTCGAATAAATAAAAAAGCAGTCCAAATGAACTGCTTTAAAAAAACTGTTAAGCCAATGCATCTCACTAGAGATTTCTATGCACCAACTAATTTAGCAAATGCTTCTTCTGGATCTTTCTTATCTGATGCGGCAACAAAATCATCATATGAAGCAAATGATCTAATTTCGCCATTGTGAAGTAAATGAATATAGCAATCTTGCTTAGTCATATAATTTAACTCATGAGTAGTAACAATCACCAAATGATCTTTTCTTTGCGCTAAATCGTTAATTACCTTTTCAATTTGAACTTTAGAGACTGGATCTACACCACTCAATGGCTCATCTAGTAAAAATAATTTTTTATTCAAATGACTTTCCAAAAATAATAAAAGCCATCTTCGCTCACCGACAGACATTTTGCCGACTTTACGCTTCATTAATCTTTGATAAAGCTCTTTAAAATGCGGTGATAGTTGTTCTGGATCAATTGTTTGATGCTGAGCTGAAATGCCAAAAACAAAATTTTGTAAATCTTGACCAGTAAGTGCACCGAAAATAACCGGATTTTGCGTCTGATAAAGAATTTCATTTTTAGAAGGAACACCATCTATTTCACCAGAATATTGAGTTTGTAAGTCGCTGATCAAATCAAACAAGGTACTTTTACCAGCACCGTTATAACCGATTAAATAATTAACTTTTTCATTTTCAAATTCAGCATTTAAATTTTGAAAAATCGGATTATCTTTATACGAAAAGGAAAGATTTTTAATTTTAATTGTCATGTTGAAGTTCCTTTCGTTCTTTAATTACGCATATTAAGTGAATTAAGTCGAACTTTTGGAATAGCTAATAAACCAATCGTCGAAAAAATTACGAAGAGAATTACAACTATCAATAATTGTTGTAAAGTATTTACATTAACATTTTGCAATAAATTACTACCTGTAATTAAAACTTGACTAACATAATCTACAGGATTAAGACCATAGAGTAATTCTCCAAACAAATTATGTGTATCCGTTCTTGCAGCTGATAACCAAAGCATTCCAAACAAGACAATATTAGCGACGGTACTAATCGTATTTAATCTCGTCGCAATTACACTTAATATTACTGCTAACAGAAAAACTGGAATTGCCGCAATTACATAAGTAATGGTATAAAAAATTAAGATTAGGATAATACTTTTTAGATTAAAAATAGAAAGCACTAAACCAAAGAGTAGTGTACTGACATAGCCAAATAGCATTTCACTCAGAATTAAGCCAAAAACGGCATATTTTTTATCACCACCAGAGATCATGATATAAGTTTTTAAAAAGCCGCTTTCACGAAAGTTAATCAGTTGAATCCCAATTCCGTTAATTGCAACTGATACGATGATATAACCAACATAATTAGCAGTTTGTAATAATAGTTGCGAAAAAGGCGTTGTTTGCCCTAAGCGAGAGAAATTATTAATTAGAAAGAGAACTGCTGGGAAAAAAACTGAATACAGAAATGGTAGTTTTTCCGAAAATATAACTTTAGTAAAGGTTTTAAAGTAGTTGAGTATTAATTTCATAAGCTTTTATTCCTCTCATTTGAAAATTAAGGAAATGGTATTAATTTGGTAATTCCCACCAATACATATCGGTTCCCTCCTTTAATATTATTTCCATGTTTTTAATTATACTTATTCGTTTTTTAATTAATCAAAGTGTAGTCTATACACTACATTAAATTTGTAAACTTTCTGCTATTTCTTCATACCCTAATTTTTTCAACTCTCTTTTTATCAAATTAGCTTTTTCATAATTTTCGCTCAGCACTGCATAATTAAATTTTCCGACCATTTTATAAATTAAAAAATGTATATCCTTAAGACCCATTAAATAGTTAAAACTTTTTTCAATATTATCAGAATTATACTTTTTTTCTTTACACAAATTAATAAAGTTATCGCATAATCGAGCCATTCGCTCTTCCTCTATAGTGGTTAATTTTCGTTTATTAACTTTTGACAAAATAATCTTCATAAAATAATCAACTCTATTTATATCCATTACCATCATCGTATTAGCAAATAACCTAATTGCTTCAAAATTAGTTGATATATTTTCATACTTACCCAATTCTTGATCTATCTTTTTTATGACCATTTTAGGTAAAGAATTTATTTTTCCTTCCATACTTGCAATTGCTACTTGTGATCTCAACCAAAGAATACTTTGTCCCTCTATCTTTAGAATTTCATCTGAGCATTCTTTTGCAACCGATAAATTACTTTCCATAAGCGCAATATCCATTTTCCTATTTATATTTTTTAAAACCTTAAAATTGCTTGGTGCATAAGTAGTTTCAAGTTTACTAAAAAAGTTAACAATATCAATTTCATGTTTAAATAATAATCTTACCAATGCTTCAGAACCTATATTTTTATTCTTATCTTCAACTTCTCCATAGAATTTGCGATCAATAATTCCTTTTGAAAATTTATATTTGGAAATACCTCTTTTTTCTCTTTCTTCTTTCAGCGCTTCACCAATTGTCACAATTACATACTCCTTAATGTTTTTATTATATAAAAAAGGCTTTATAATTAAACGTAATTTATATATACTATACATTTGTATAAATATATATTTAAAGCGATCCAAATGGACCGCTTTAAATATAGCATTAAGTAGTTTGGGAATGAATTAAATTACTTAAGTGATTTACTCAAACAAAATTACTACTAAAAAATAAACTGTAATATGTTAGTACATAGGTACGTAGTGTAAGCGCCCAATAGCGCGGTATCTATCGACCTCTGTTCAATAGTCATATACTGTTCTTAACAATTGAATACGGAGGAACACGATATTATGACTGAACATCCAATCGTACCGCTCGAGCTGCCAAAGGACAGAATCAAACCTAAGAATAGGCCCGGAAGGAACCCGCTTGTTCTTAACCTGAAGTCCAATGGGGTTGAGCCGTCATTTTACAGTGACGCCACTAACGAGCTTATGCTTGAAGTCGTAGACAGGTTCTTGAGCCATGATTAATCTGGCAGAACTGGGTCGCGTGTTCATTGTTTGCGGTAAGACCAACATGCTTCGAGGGATTCTCCGGGTGCGTCTTTCTTTTCTGTGGCACTTCAAATGTCGTGACGGTCTTTTGCTTAGGAACATGTTATTTTTTCATACTCTTAAAGGCAAAGTAGTGGCCTTCTGGGTCCGCAAAGTTGCAAGTCTCGGCACTGCCCATATCAACGACTTCACCAACAGTGACGCCCTTGTCAAGCAGCTTTTGGCGGGCCTTCTTCACGTCATCGCAGCTAAAGAGCAGTGACGGGGTAGCCAGGTCAAGTTCTGGTGAGTACTTGGCAATTACTTCCCGGTCAAACAGGTGCAGGCTGCTTTCCGCGTTTTTGCTGGCTGCCAGTAAGTAGTTCTTGCTTTCTTCCGGGCCTTTGCCTTCTTCTTTCACGATAAAGCCAACTTCTTCACTCCAGAACTTTGCACATTTTTCCGGGTCATTTACGTAGAGCATGATTTCGACTTGTTCGACTTGATTGAACATTTATTAGGGATCCTCCATTTTGAACATTTTTTACTAGTGATTTATCATAAGCCGATGACTAATACAAGCTTAAGACTAAGCAATAAACGGGACCAGCATAGCTGATCCCGTTTTAGTGGATTCGCGGGAATGGGTTGACCCCAAAGCCGGTAACCATCTTCCACTCCTGAACAACATAATCAGTCATCCAGTTGGTCGTCTTTACCGCTTCAGTCATAAAGTAGTCGACAAAGTTATAGTCTGGATACTTGTAATAGAGGTCCAGTGCTCTTCTCAAGGACACCACAGCTATCATGTTCTTCAAACAGATTTCTAAGTCAAATGCGGCAGATCAATACCACTTTGACATCAATTCGGCTTCTTTCTGCTGGCAAAGCCCTTATAATTTTGAAAAAGGAAAAAATTTTGGCATCTTTTCGTGTATTACTTATTGAAGGGGAAAATTCCCTTCTAGAAATGGAGGAAAAATGTCAAAATCACCCCTAACAGTTCGCGGCAGCAAGGACATCGTTCAAAAGGTCATGCTGGACAAGAACGAGATCTTTGCTGACGTGTTGAACGGCTTTATTTTCAACGGCCAGCAGGTTATCAAGCCGGACATGCTGGCGGATACGAACACGACCAGCTACTACAAGGCCAACGGGGAAATTCACGGCCAGGACCGGGACGTGGCCAAGCTGCTGACAATTGGCGATAAGAAGGTCGTCATCTTGCTGGTCGGAATTGAGAATCAGACCAGGCCGGACAAGCACATGCCGGCGCGGGTGATGAACTATGATGCCGCGGCCTACCGCTACCAGCTCACCAAGAGCAAAACGCTCTACCCCGTGCTTACGCTGGTGGTATACTACGGGAAAGAAGCGTGGAACTACAGCCGGAACTTGCTTGGAAACATTGAACTGCAGAAGTTGCCCAGGGAAATGCGGCAGCTAATCAGTGATTATGAGATCAAGGCCTTTTACCGGATCAGTGACTTGTCAGCACCAGAACTGGATCAGCGGTTCAAAAGCGCCTTCTTCTGTCTGGCGGAATACTTCATCCAGACCAATGCTGGCGAAGAATACCACCCGAGCGCCAAGAAGCTGTCGATCGAAGATATCATGCTTCTTTTGGATATGATGAATGCCTTGTCAGGCACTCATGCTTATGACGAGTTAATCAGACAATTGGAAGAAAAAGATAAGAACGAGGTGACTACCATGACTGAAGTACTGCCACAATTTATTCAGGTCAAGATTGACCGGGCAAAGAAGGAAAACACTGAAGAAGTGACTAAGAACGTGACCAAAGATCACTTGCTCAACATTCTAAACACTACCAATCTAACTCCGGACAAAGCTATGGACCTCCTGGGCATCCCCGAGGCAGACCGGCCTATGTACAAGGAACTGCTCAAGAAAACAGGTGACTACCATGACTGAAGTACTGCCACAATTTATTCAGGTCAAGATTGACCGGGCAAAGAAGGAAACCGCTGAAGAAGTGACTAAGAAAGTGACTAGAAAAACCACTGAAAACGTGACTAAAGATCACTTGCTCAATATTCTAAACACTACCAATCTAACTCCGGACAAAGCTATGGACCTTCTGGGCATCCCCGCGGCAGACCGGCCTATGTACAAGGAGCTGCTCAAGAACAAGTAAGCAGCAAAGCAAACAAAATCTGAAATACCCTGCAATTGTTTGACATAGGCGTTTAACGATTGTGGGGTATTTTCTCGGTCTCAAAATCGATATCTGGTGAGACTTTGGCATTCTTCGGAATTTCGGTCAAGGCATACACTTTTTCGTCAACGGTGACCAACAATTGACCATCTAATGCTTGAATAACCAGGCATTTAGTGCCTTTGGCAAAGCAGATAAGCTTGTTTGAGGCGTCTGTAGCTTGATAATAGTGATTCTTGTAGGAGATGGCCGATCCACTGTCAAACGTACGTGGAGACAGTACCGCTAGCGTATAGTTGATCGTCTCGTCGTCAGGGCTGTCTGCAAAAGCTAATTTAAATCTGTGAATGTCATGCCCGAGCTTATTGTTGAATTTCGGCACAAAAACATCCCGCAGATACTTGTTAGCATCTTCGATTGTGGTTATGTTGTGAAGCTTCAGCTCGGGCTTCAAACGGCTTTGTACGGTCTAGTTTGCCCGTTCCACCATGTCCTTGGCCTGTGGGTTACGATATTTGTTCCCAAGGTCTTGCAGGCATATCCAAATTGCGTAAGAACGTCTTTGTGCTCTAGTCTTAGCCGTCTCATAATTAAAAACGGTTCGATTGTCGGTTTTGAATCTAAGAGGAATGCCATAATTTTTCCCTTACAATGTTTCATGTATTTTACGCGAAAAAAGCCAAAATTACCGAAATTAGTGGCTAAAAAGTAGGTGATATTTGACAGTTTTCGTTTTTGTAAAGTTTGAATGTGGGTGGTTGGTGCGGCTGGGGTGGCCGATGCAGCCCCCAAAGTATGTCAACCGATTGCAATTTGGCGTTTTTTCTCCCCCAAGTTGACTCAACCGGTGTGGGATTTGCCTTTTTTGCCCCCCAAGTTGACTCAACCGGGCTAGGATTTGGCATTTTTCGCCCCCAAGTTGACTCAACCGGGCTGGTTTTTGATATTTTTCGCCCCCAGATTGACTCAACCAGGCTAGGATTTGGCGTTTTTCGCCCCCAAGTTGACTCAACCGGGCTGGTTTTTGATATTTTTCGCCCCCAGATTGACTCAACCAGGCTAGGATTTGGCGTTTTTTGCCCCCAAGTTGACTCAACCAGATTTGGTTGACATACTTCGGGGGCGGTTTTCGACCAAATCCACGCCGGTTGACATACTTCGGGGGATTTTTTCGGCCAAAATCAAACCGGTTGACATACTTTGGGGGCGGTTTTCGACCAAATCCACGCCGGTTGACATACTTCGGGGGATTTTTTCGGCCAAAATCAAACCGGTTGACATACTTTGGGGGCGGTTTTCGACCAAATCCAAACCGGTTGACATACTTCGGGGGCGGTTTTCGACCAAATTTTCAAGCAAGTTCGCGACCGCCATCCACATCCTCCTCTACCTTGAGCAATATCAAGACGAGGAGAAAATCACCTCAGAAGTTTTGGCCGATACGACTGGGATCAACCCGGTTAATATCAGAAAAATTCTGACCGACCTTAAAAAGAGTGACCTGGTCAAGACCCGGGCCGGGGTTGGCGGCAGCTACCTGGCTAAGCGGCCAGAAGAGATTGACTTAGAAGAGGTCTTCATGGCTGTTGAAGATCCCCGCCCTGCCCTCTTTCGGATGCATGAGCACCCAAATGAGAACTGCCCGGTTGGCCGTAGCATCAAGCTCGTTTTAGACAAGCGGCTGGAGGCAGCTAAGGCGGCCATGTTAGATAAACTGGCCGGGATGCGGCTGAGTGACCTTTATCAAGACATGCAAAAATTTATGGCAGAAAAAGAAGAAAGAACAGAGAAAGATGAGTAAAAGTGAAATCAGACAGTGCAGTTTAGACCGGGTCAAGGAGTATGGCGACTTGTACTCAGTCGCCTTTTCCGGCCCGCCTTGGTTTGACCCCTGGCAGGCAGCGGACGCGACTGTTCATGTCAAAGAACTCTTAGAAATCCCAACAGCCTATTACCTGGAGTACACCGTTGATGGTCAGGCGGTTGGCCTCTTACTGGGCCATTCCCAGATGTTTCACTCTGGCCGGATCTTTGAAATCAGCGATTTAGCGGTCAGGCCGGACAAGCACATGCCGGCGCGGGTGATGAACTATGATGCCGCGGCCTACCGCTACCAGCTCACCAAGAGCAAAACGCTCTACCCCGTGCTTACGCTGGTGGTATACTACGGGAAAGAAGCTTGGAACTACAGCCGGAACCTGCTTGGAAACATTGAGCTGCAGAAGTTGCCCAAGGAAATGCGGCAGCTAATCAGTGATTATGAGATCAAGGCCTTTTACCGGATCAGTGACTTGTCAGCACTAGAACTGGATCAGCGGTTCAAGAGCGCCTTCTTCTGTCTGGCGGAATACTTCATCCAGACCAATGCTGGTGAAGAATACCACCCGAGCGCCAAGAAGCTGTCGATCGAAGATATCATGCTTCTTTTGGATATGATGAATGCCTTGTCAGGCACTCATGCTTATGACGAGTTAATCAGACAATTGGAAGAAAAAGATAAGAACGAGGTGACTACCATGACTGAAGTACTGCCACAATTTATTCAGGTCAAGATTGACCGGGCAAAGAAGGAAAACACTGAAGAGGTGACTGCGAAAGTGACCAAAGAGGTGACTAGAAAAACCACTGAAAACGTGACCAAAGACTACTTGCTCAACATTCTAAACACTACCAATCTAACTCCGGACAAAGCTATGGACCTCCTAGGCATCCCCGCAGCAGATCGGCCTATGTACAAGGAACTGCTCAAGAAAACAGGTGACTACCATGACTGAAGTACTGCCACAATTTATCCAGATCAAGATTGACCGGGCAAAAAAGGAAACTGCTGAAGAAGTGACTAAAGACTACTTGCTCAACATTCTAAACACTACCAATCTAACTCCGGACAAAGCTATGGACCTCCTGGGCATCCCCGCAGCAGACCGGCCTATGTACAAGGAGCTGCTCAAGAACAAGTAAGCAGCAAAGCAAACAAAATCTGAAGTACCCCGCAATTGTTTGACATAGACGTCTAACGATTGTGGGGTATTTTTATGATCATATATTCATCTAGAACTCAAAAGAATCGCCCAAAAAGCGGATATGTCAACTGGCAGAATGCTTTGAGTAGCAGTTTATGAAAAATCAGCAATCAGCTCCGCTGTTGACTTTTGATAGTCGTTAAGCCCTAATGACGGTCTTCCCATCAGCAAGAAATACTTGTTCCAGACCAAATTCGATAGTAAACTGAACAGTGAAAAGTGTATATAGTCAGAATAAATAGAACAGAGGCAGAAAAATGCGTTTCAACAAAATCATGACGGCCTTGGCCGCAACAGGCATGATGCTCTCATTTACCACGCCAGTTCATGCTGCTAAAGCCAAGTACAAGATCGTTACCCACAAGCAGACCAAATACTACCCGCACTCAAAGATCAGATTCTACTTTCAGCAGCCAGTTCTGCAAGGAAAGTCGGCCGCGGTAAAGAAGATCAACAAATCATTAGCCAACCACTACAAGAAAGACCTGAAGTTCTATAAAAAAGGCGGATATGAGATGGCCAAAGACGTGTCCAGTTGGTACCCAAACTATAATAAAGCAGCGGCTTACGGGCTGGATGAATACACTGGTACCCATGTATACAATGGCAAGAAGTACTTCTCAGTCGGCTATCACAGAATTGACGTAGCCTACCAAGCCGCACATGAATGGGCGGAAGCTGGAACTTATTCTCTCAAGACTGGCAAGAAGCTGAAGTTAACCGATCTGATAAAGGGCAGCAAGAAAACCATCGCAAAGAAAATTTACCGAGTCCAAGATAAATACGACAAATTCAGTCTAAAAGGTCGGAGCCTGAATCCAAACAAGATGGAATTCATCGTTAAAGGAAACAAGATCTACATCACTCGTTATTCCTCAATGTATGCCTTAGGTGGCTATACCTTCCTGAATCCAGTTAAGATCGACAAATAAGATTGCAAAGAATACTTAGCCCGCATGGCTAAGTATTCTTTGCATACTAATCATTGGACTTTTCCATCCCCAGCACAAATAAGACCCCCGAAGCAATGAAGTGCCATAGAAAAGTTAGACATTTTATAAAATCTTAAATAGTTGCCATTACACGATCTCTATATTTTACAGGGGTCGTGTAATTTAGTTTATTGGACCGTCTGATGTTGTTAAACCAATATAT